>DATGIY010000096.1:0-3579 GCA_035295475.1 Terriglobales bacterium | reverse complement strand
CCCTTCACTTGTGTCGGATGTCCACCGGCGCCCGCGTGCGATCCAGTGGAAAAACCTGCAACTCCCATTTGACCGGCACCGAGGTGGGAAGGTAGCAAATCTTCGTGTCACAGGCTTGGTAGGCCAGTTTGCCGGTGATCCTTATTGCCTTTCCCCCTTTTCCCAGCGACCCAAAAAATGCCGACCCGGAGTTTACCTTTAGATCCTGGCTGATGCGAAACCTGCCCTCGAAAACCGGCACTTTCTCCTTGATCGCGGGCAGGTAGAGGATTTGGGAATGCGGGTAGAGCACGGGTTTGAGTTCAAACTCAGGACTGGGATCTATTACCAGCTGGATGGGCTTGTAACCCTGTGTGCCGGGCGCGTACACGTGCACATCGGGAGGCAATCGTACTTCTGCCGCCAGCGTGATGTGCGTGCCGGGAACACCGGTTCGATCCGACTGTTCCAGGGCCAATTGCAGATGCGGCGCCTGCAGTCTCGTCGTCACCTCCTGCCCGAGTTCGGGAAAAAGCTTGCCGATCAGGTCATTCCCGGTAATTCGGTCGCGATATTTCGGATCGAAGAATTTCTCCCGAATAATGCCGCTGCGATCAATAAAGAAGTAACCGGGCCGGGCAAAGCCCTTCTGCATTCCTGTGGCTTCGTCGTTCAGCACGCCATAAGCGCGTATGATCTGCGAATCCGGATCGGCCAGCAGCGGATAGTCCAGCTTGTGCCGGCCGGCAAAGTACTTCAGAATTGCTTCGCTGTCATAGCTGATCGCCGCCAGCCTGATTCCTTGTTTTTCGAAGCGGGGGAGCGCGCTTTGCAGCTGGACCAGCTGCCCTTTGCAGAACGGTCACCAGTCGGCGGAGCGAAAGAAAAGAAGAACAGTGCCGTTCCGCCCTTTCAGGGTGTCGAGCGTTTGCGTACGCCCAAGCTGGTCGCGGGCAGAAAAAGTGGGCGCCTTCTGGCCCACGGCCAGTCCGATGGACATCAACCGGAGCGACGCCACCCTGATGGTGTCGCCTTCGAGGGTTCCGCGCACGGTGACACTGTCTCCCAGGTGGCCGGCAGCGGGCGTCTGTGGCTCTAGGTCGTACATCACCCGGTTGGTGTCGTCATATAACGCGAGTTTGGCGCCCCGCGCCTTGGTAAAGCACTCGGATGACTCGGCGAAGGCCTCGTCGGCATCGCAGCTGCTGTACACAATCGTGCCCGACCAATCTCCGGAATTGGCCGTGCGCGCCTGGCCGGTTACGTTTCCGGCCGCGACCAGCAGTGCCACTCCGCATAGCAGGAATCGCTTCATAACGCGGCCAGCATACAGGCTCGATGACGGTTGATGCAAAATCCTTGGATATTTCCAGGCATCGCTTGTCATGCTGGTCATCCCAATGGGCCAGGAAGGATCTCGACGGGCCTTCGTGAAAGCATAGTTAAAAGACTCACTGCGGACTTGCCCGGCACAAACGGAGCCTCAGCTGGCGGCCTGTGCGGAAAGCCAACTATCTCGATACAGCTAAATACATCCTTTAACGGCTATCAGCAACCTCGGCTCCAGGAGGCGCGCGGCTTGGAACCCGAACGGCCGAACCGGCGACCAGACCTTCGATGTCGCCAGCCAGCAGGCCCGAAAAAATTGATGCGGACACGGGGCCGATCGGGCCGCGAGTGAGGTGGCCTTCATGTTTTGGAGCGTGTATAGCTGGTTTGCCTCAACGCTCCTCTTAATTATTTTCCCTCAGGTCGGTATAGTTCGCCTGCTTGTTGTCCCGGACAAGGGCTCGAAGTGGCGGCGTGTTCACATCTTTGCTGTCGAGGCGTGGCTCGCGACGCATTGCCATTTGCCGCCCGGCATCTTGACCCAGGTATCGGTCCACCTTTCGGGTGAGCTTATCGGGTTGCCATCCTGGTCTGTCCCGCTGCCTTTGAATCCGCCGGTTGCGATAGCGGTATTACCGAACACCGAAACCTTCAGGTCCGTGTACTCCGCAGTGTTGTACTTCGACCCTTTGATGGCGGCCAGTGCTTCGGCTTTGCCGAATACCTTACCGTCGCTTGCGGTCTCGGTAAATCCGTCTGCCAATAACGGCGCAAGCAGGTCGGGATTGCTTGTTTGTTGGGCTTTCAACCATTGCTGTTCGAGCGCAGCTACTGCCTTTTCGCTACCTCCGGCGGCGCTCTTCTTCTGCGCCGAGGTGGGAAGTGCGAAGAGCAGCAGGCCCGCGATCCACCATGCGAGTGTTCTCATTTCTTGCTCCTGTTGTGATGGAAATAAAAAAAGGGCCGACGCGGGGGTCTAAACGCGGGACATTAGACACTTGCGTGCATGGTTTGTCAAACTATGATCGCATCTTGCGTTGTTATACCCCACATACTCGCGAGGATGGTGTCCCGGATTTTGCGGGTGCGGGGTAGATGACGCAGCGGCCTGGGCCACGGGTGCTGTTCTGGGCAGACCTGGTTTTCCATCTAGCAGCCCACCACATCGCGCCAGATGCCATCGCACTATCCATGTGGATGAGGTGTTGTGCTCGTTGTCGGCGGCTCCTCTTCAAGAGGCGTCTTTCTGAACACGTGACCTGCGAATGCGGGTGGCGGTGGTAGCGCGCTGCCGGAATTGAGGAAACGGTGGAGGTGCAGCACCCAGGATTACCAGTGGAGACCGCTCCCAGCCAGTCCGTTTCCGCCCGAATCGTCCAAAGTGACGGGCCGGTGCTATTGGAGCTTCGCGTACTCCGCTTTGACCTTCTCGACCAGCGGCAACCCGGGATCGGCATTCTTCCACGCTGCTAGCACGTCCTGGTACATCTCGCGGGCTCGGGTTTTGTTGCCCTGTGCGACGTAGGCACGCGCCGCCAGGAGCTGCGCCTCCCGATAGGCGACGTTGGTCTCGAAATATTTCTGCGATAAAGGAAATTGAAGCTCCTGCAGTGCATTGTCAGCCTGGTTCGCCGCGAGGTATGCGTCCGCCCGCGCGAGGTGGCTCCCCATATCGTAGCGGCCGTAGGTTACGCCTTTGCTAAGGTCGTCGATCGCGGCCTGCGCCCTGCCGGCGTGCAGATCCATCATGGCAAACACCTGCGGCGCCGCAATGTCGTTCAACATCGTATCCGTCGGGTACGCCTTCAAAACGGCATCGGTGATATCTCTAGCTTTTCTCGCGTCGCCGCAACGGGCGACGACCAACGCGGCCCGAAGGCGCGCGAGACTGTCCTTCAGAGTGGCAATCCCGTCCGACGCGTCCCTCTGCGCGTCCGCGTCGAGGCCGTAGGAGCATTCGCCATTGATGTAATCAACTCGGATCTGTTCGCCCACGACGTCGAAGCCGGCATCCTGCGCTTTTTGCGCCGCCACCCGAAACATTTCGCGCCCACTCTTCAATTGACCCGAGCCCAACGCCGCATTCGACAAAATACGCGCCAGGTACACCTGTCCCGATCTTGTCCCTTGTAGCGCCGATGTGTCCCGCGCGAGCATCGATGTATCGTTCTGCGCGGCCGCTGTCCAGTACGACATCAGGTGCAGGCCCGGGGTATCCAATTTGCGTGCGAATGCCTGGGTAAGGACGGCTCGGGCTTCATCGAACTTCCC
>DATGIY010000095.1:0-2639 GCA_035295475.1 Terriglobales bacterium | reverse complement strand
AGGCAGGGTACTCGCACGTCCCATGCGTTGTCCGCGAAGCCAAGAGTCTGGCCCAAGTCAGCGCTTACGGACCAAACGCATTCAGTGACGATGTACTGACCGCACCCCGTCCGCCATTGTTTGTTGATTTTGCCGATCCCGTGCTCGCAGTAAGTGTGGGGTTACCGGCGATGCGCAGAGTAGTGCGCATCCGCCCCGACGAATTCTTCGTCTAGGTATGAACGGGACTCTTCCGCCATGGTATGGTTTTTGCTTTCATCTCCCTGTACTCTGTGATCTGAGAACATGAGAATTCTGACCACCGATGAAGTGCGCGAAGCGGAACGCGAGGCGATAAATCGTCCGGAAATGTCTACCCTGGTTCTCATGCAGCGTGCGGGTCGCGCCGTCGCCCAATTCTGCCTCGCCCACTTCAAGTTCGCCTCAGTTTGTGTGGTCTGCGGCAAGGGCAACAATGGCGGCGACGGTCTGGTAGCAGCCGAAGCCCTGCGGGAAGTCGGAAGCAGCGTGTCGGTGATCATCCTGGCCAAAGACGCCACTGAGCTAAGTCCAGATGCAGCGGCCATGCGCCCGCGTCTCAACCTTGAGCCAATCTGGGTGACGAGCGAAAGCGATTTAGAATCCGATGCGGTTCGCCGGGCGATGGGAGCCGACTTGATCCTGGATGCCATAGTAGGGACAGGGTTCAAGCCTCCGCTACGCGGGCTGGCCAAGAAGGCGGTTGAGGTCATCAACGATGCATTTGGCTCCGTGGTAGCTGTGGACTTGCCGTCGGGAGTCGAAACTGATTCCAGGGTGCCTATATCGCAAAGCGACGCCGATACAGTGTTTGCCCACGGCATCATTACCTTCATTGCGCCCAAGCCGGCGCATCTTTTTGGGGAACTAACGTCCGGGGCAATTGCAGTGAGCGAGATTGGCGTTCAGCCCGCGCTGGTGGCCAACAAAACCGGCCTTCAGGTAGTTACCGGTCAGGAAGTCGGCATCACCTTCCCGCTGCGCGAACGTGATGCCAACAAGGGCCAGTTCGGCCACGTTCTGGTGATCGCCGGATCATTGGGAAAGGCAGGAGCTGCGGTGCTTGCAGGATTAGCGGCACTGCGCACCGGAGCAGGGTTGGTGACGGTTGCGTGTCCTAAATCAATTCAGGCGACGGTCGCCGGTTTTGCTCCAGAGCTTATGACCGAAGGGCTGTCCGAGACAGACGAGGGCACAATCTCCTCCTCCGCTGGCCAGCGAGTCGAAGCGCTGATTGGCGGCAAGGATGTGGTGGTGCTTGGTCCGGGAGTTTCACGCAATCCGGAAACCGCAGAATTTGTTCGCCATCTGGTAAAGCGCTGTCCGCTGCCCCTGGTTCTGGATGCCGACGGGCTAAACGCCTTTGAAGGACGTGCGAGTGAACTCAAGGCTGGAGAGAATTTCCGCGTCCTTACTCCACATCCTGGCGAAGCCTCCAGGCTGGCTGGCACTCCCGTCCAGGAAATTCAGGCAGAACGCCTGGAAACGGCACGGCGCCTGGCTCGAGATACTGATTCTTGTGTCGTGCTAAAAGGCTCAAACACGGTGGTTGCAGGCATCTCGGGCGAGATCTGGGTGAACATGACTGGCAATCCGGCGATGGCCAAGGGCGGCTCCGGCGATGTGCTTTCCGGGATCATCGGCGCGGCGCTAGCCAGGCGGGCGCGTTCTGTTCCCATCCAGGAGAGTGCTGGCGGACGGGAATTAACTTCGGTCAGGACCTGGATGCACGACATTTACGGAAGTGATCCGCGAGAGAAAGTGAAGAGGTATCAAGCCCAGCAACTTCAGGTCAATTCCGCCCGTGCGTCAGCATTCCTGAAGGACATAAGCGTGGCTGCGGCGGTGCACCTGCACGGACTCACCGGAGATTTTGCCCGTGACATGCTCCATGAAAATACCGTTCTGGCCACCGACCTGCTAGAGCACCTTTCCGAAGCCTTTCGTGATTGCGAACTGCAAATGGATCAAGGGCTGTTTTATTTGCAAAAGTGAGCAGCTAGCAATTAGCAATTGGCAATTAGGCGGACTACCGTTGGTTTGCCAACTCTGCCCGCGCGGCCGGCACGTAAAAGAAGTAGTCCTTATCGCAATTCTCACTGGCGAAACGAAAGCCCCGCAGGGCCGCCTTGCGTTGGCCACGCACGGCTTGATGCTCTGCAATATAGAAATTGGCTTCGCATCGTTGCTCTCTGTTCTTCTTTGAATCCCGGTTGGAGGCTGCCTGCAAAACCGCCTCAGGCGTGGTCTTGCCCAAAAAGAGTTGGATGACGGGCCCCGGCCACCTGGTCAAATCCAACTTCGGCGCATTCTTTGTCAGCTCCTCTACTGCTACCGCGGCGGTTGCGCCCTTGGCCCGGGCAATGTACAGCCAGATCACGTTGTAGTGCCCTGAGGAATCCAACTCCACCGCCCGGCTCAGGTCCTGCAAGGCCTCCGGGAGATGGCCTGAATACAGCCGTGCCTGGCCCCGGTTCCTGTATGCATCGGCGGCCTGTGGGAAGCGGCGAATGATCTCTGTAAAGTCCGCGATCCCAGGCTCGTAGTCACCTTTGCGTTCGTAGGCGAAGGCCCGAGCATATAGCACATTAATATCGCCAGGTCTCAGGCGTATGGCCTCT
>DATGIY010000094.1:0-6017 GCA_035295475.1 Terriglobales bacterium | reverse complement strand
CTGAAGCGGGGAGAAACATAGGCCGCGACACGGTGCTCGGGGCTCGACATGGTTGCGGTGTCCGCCAGATAAACAGCCCCCTCTTTCCCTCCGAACGCGACCAGCACATGTCCCCGCCAGCGGAACACGACCGGCGTGGTGGTGCCCATGTCGAGGTCTTTCCATGTCAGGTACTGCCAGTCGGCGGGCGTGTAGTAGCCGGCCAGGTGAAGCGTGCCCGGGGAAAGCTTGAGCACCGTGTCCCCGAAAAAATTGGCGGCAGGATCGAAGGGAGCGTCGCCGGTCGCCCCGTAAACAAAGCCGTTGAAATCAATCGCGGGCCCGCCTCTTCCCCAAATCCCGGCGCCGCAGAATGATTTGCTGCACGCTCCGGCGGTGTTGAACATCACCACCGGTTTTCCTGGTGCATCCGGATTCATAGCCGCTATGCCGGACCGCACGTTGTTGCAGTCCTGGGACAAACTGGTGTAGAGCACGCCCCGCGAGTAGTTCAGACTCCACATCTTGGAATAGGGAGGTACAAAGCGGGCGGGCGGCATGAGCTCGCGGCCGTCAGCCAAAGCCAGAGTCAAAAGGCGGCCATCGCTGGTGATGACAAACATCCGCGCCTTCGCCGGATCTATTACGGGAGTGTCGTTCAGCGCGTTGGGACAGAGCCAGTCTGCTCCCTCCGGCGGCGGCGCCTGCGCGGGGGAATCCACTTTCCACACCATTTCACCGGTGTCCGCGTCCAGGGCGAATACGCCGTTGGAACTGCCCGCCACCACCAAAAGGTTCTTGATTCCCCTGGGAGTATCTACCCCGCGGATAACCAGGGGAGCGGTGAGCCCGTTCATCGAGAGCGGCTGATTGGGCACGATCGTTTTCCAGATCAGCCCCATCTGCGGAACATTGCCTGGTGTAAAAGCGCGTTCATCGCTGGCGAAGCCCGAGCGCTGCGGGTCATGGCCATATGTGAGCCACTGGCCGGTTTGGGCGAATGCAAGGGAACAGGAGGAGCACACAAGCAGGAAGAGGTAAAGACACTTGGACATAATCTCTGCAGCGTTCATCACGCAGCGCTCAGCTGAGTGCTCGCAAATTCTCTTCGTCTCTAACCCCTGCGGCGGCCGCGGCGCTTGGCTGCTGGTGCGGGCTCGGCTTGCGGCGCGGACTGCGGCGGCGCCTGCAGCGGGGCAGCCAATGTCTGCTGCACGTCGCTAGGAAGTTTGTCGGCATTGGCCAGCAATAAGCTCACCTGCCACATCTGTGTTGTGGACAGCGAATTTCCAAATCCCGGCATGCCGGTCATGCGGATGCCATTGGCCACTTTCCAGTAGGTTTCCCCCGCCGGATCGTCGGTCACGCCTTTGCCTTGAAACAACTGCGGCGGCGCGGGAAATTCTCCCGCGGCGATCGCGCTCTTAGGCTGCTGCGGTAAACCGTGACATACCGCGCAATTCTCTCGATAAACCTGCGCGCCCACGGCATAGGCTGCGTTATCGGCGGCAATCGGCACTGTTTTCGGCATTTCCTTTTCGACCCGCGCGTGCAGCGCTTTGTTGGCCAGCATTTTTTCGAACGGCATGGCCTGCGCCGCCGTGGCTACCGGTGCGCTGCCCGTCGAGAAGTAAAAATAAACTCCCGCTGCGATCAAGATGACCGCCACGATAATTCCCGCGATAAAAGCTTTCACGTGCACTCTCCGAACAGGGTTGTAGCGCCGAAACGTTACGGCACAGCGTGTGTTTTGTTTCGGGACACTATATCGGGAGTGCGCCCTGCGGCACAACCGTAATCACCGGCACCCTGTTGATCTCAGGAAATCCTATGTTGTTGCGCCGGGTTGTGGGCTGGAATTACTACGACTATGATGAGCAGTCCCTTGTGGGGCCAACCTTGCCTCGCCATTTCCACGCCAACCTGGCGACGGTGGCGTTGCGCTATGCATTTTGAGGAAGAACCATTCCTAACCGGGCCGGCAACCAATGAGCGCTGAGCAGAACGAAAGTCCCGCTGCGCCCGAGCAGCCGCAGCCCACTCTGACTCGCAACCTGGTCAGCATCATCGGCCTGGCCATGGCGGTTGTAGCCGCGGCCAACATCGCTTTCCTTGTCCTGCTGGAAGCCCTTCGTCCCAATCCCTACATCGGGATTTTTGCTTACATGATTCTGCCCGGCATCATGGTGCTGGGCCTGCTCCTGATTCCTGTCGGAATGGCGGTGGAGCAGCGGCGCCGCCGCAAGCTGGCTCCCGGCGAAGTGCCTCGCTTTCCCCGGCTCGACCTGAATGTTCCTTCTCAGCGCAGCGCGGTGGCCTTCTTCTTCAGCTTCACCGCCGTCTTCGTCAGCCTGAGCGCGGTGGGCAGTTATCGCGCTTATGAATTCACCGATTCCGTGCAGTTCTGCGGCCAGCTCTGCCACACCATCATGAGTCCGGAGTACACGACCTACTTGAATTCTCCCCACGCCCGGGTCGCCTGCGTGGACTGCCACGTGGGACCGGGAGCCAGCTGGTACGTGCGTTCCAAGCTGTCCGGCGCCTATCAGGTGTATGCGGCGATTGCCGACGTTTATCCGCGTCCTATTCCCACTCCCGTCGCCAACCTGCGGCCGGCGCAGCAGACCTGCGAGCAGTGTCACTGGCCGCGCAAGTTTTACGGCGCTGAACTCAAGGTCTTTACCCACTACTCTTCCGACCAGAAAAATACGCCCCGCCAGATCCGCATGTTGATCGATATCGGCGGCGCTGAGCCCAGCGCCGGCATTCCTTCCGGCATTCATTGGCACATGAACATCGCCAATCAGATCACCTACATCGCTACCGACAGCCAGCGCCAGGTCATTCCCTGGGTGCAGCAGAAGGACCGCTTTGGCCGCATCACGGTTTATCAGACGAAGGATTCGCACTTGACCGCGCAGCAGGTGGCGACCGCTTCCAAACGCATCATGGATTGCGTCGACTGCCATGATCGTCCCAGCCACATCTTTCTTCCTCCCGACGCCGCGGTCGATAATTCGCTCTTCGCCAAGCGCATCGATCCCACTCTCCCCTTCGTCAAGCAGCAGGCAGTTGCTGTCCTCACCACGAACTACAACAGCGAGCCGCAGGCCTTGCAGGCCATTGCCTCCACTCTGCGCGGCTTTTATTCCAGCAAATACTCCCAGGTCTACAGCTCGCATGGTGCTTCCGTGGACGCTGCCATCCGCGAGGTGCAGAACATTTACGCCGCCAACTTCTTCCCCGAGATGAAAGTTGACTGGCGCACCCACCCTAACAACATCGGGCATTTCTATTTTGCGGGCTGTTTTCGCTGTCATGATGGGCAACACGTCAGCGCCGACGGCAAGGTGATCCCCAAGACCTGCAGCACCTGCCACACCGTCCTGCAGCAGGTGGAGAGCGGGGGGCCGGTGATGGGCAGCATGGCTGGCGTGCAATTCCAGCATCCCGTGGATGTCGGCGACCTCGCCCAAGTCAACTGCAGCGATTGCCACACCGGGGGCAGTGGTCCTTAAGCCCCAGCGATGCTTAGCCGTAGCTGGCTTCCTGAGCTGTGCGCTTCTTGCTTCGCGCTCCACATGCGTTTCCCTCGGTTTACGATACTTTGCCGCTGTTGGCGCGGGGTTCGACTAATTACCTGTGTAATCTCCTCCTCTTCCAGGAAGTGCTTTACCCTTCATTCGGGGAGTTACCGGATGAAGCGAGCGCTGGCCATTGCCATGTTGTTGCTTCTTACCATCGCTGCATGGGCGCCCGCTCGCGCCGCCGAACTGCAGTACAACGGCAGAAAAATTCGCCGCCACGTCGAACCGGTCTTGCCAGACATTGCCCGCAAGATGCATCTCGAGGGCACGGTGCGCCTCCAGGTCTTGGTTGCCGCCGCCGGCAAGGTGACTGCGGTCAAAGCCTTGGGCGGCCATCCCATCTTGATCACTGCCGCCACTAATGCGGTTAAAGAATGGCTCTTTGAGCCAGACTCCCAGGAAACTACGGTCGTCGTCTCCTTTACATTCAAGTAGAAAAGCCGCACCACCACTGCCGAAAAACTATTCTTCGGTCCGCAACAATTCCTCTTCCACCGGGTTTGCAATTTGTTTGCACTCCGCCTCGAAAACGGAAATGACGGCCCTGTCCGACCACGCCGCTGATACCGGCAAGTTTGCCCCAACTCCTTGTTTCACAGGTACTTCTGCCGGTTTCTATGCATCTCTCGGTAGTCTGCGGGCATCTACTCTGACCGGCGCTGGTCATTTCCGGCTGGGCGATTTACGCACTTTGCAGCAAGCATTCCAGGGGAGGACGACTTGAAAAAGGTAAGCGTAGTAGCAGCCTTGTGTGGCCTATTGCTTATGGCGGGCGCTGCTTATGGGCAGCAATTCGACGTGGCGTTTGGATTGGGTGGCCTCTCGGCGCCCTCCACTACCAGCACCACCCCCAACGCGGTCTCCGTCTCCGAAGGCGGCGGAGTCTATCCCTCCTTCAGTGGCGATTTCCTCTTCAAGAAGAATTTTGGTGTAGGCGCGGAGGTTTCCTGGCGCGCTACCCAGGCTAACTATGCCGGTATCGCCCCTTACAGGCCCGTCTTCTACGACGTGGACGCTGTCTACGCTCCCCGCTTCAGCCGCGTTACCCCTGAGTTAATGGCCGGAATCGGCGCCGAAAGCCTGCGCTTCTACCAGCCCTACTATGTTTGCGGCTTCACCGGCTGCACCAACTACACCAGCAGCAATCACTTTATGGGGGTATTGGGCGCCGGTCTCCGCCTCTATGTCTGGGGGCACATGTTCGTGCGCCCCGAGCTGCGCGCCTATTTGGTACATAACAATGCCGAGTTCAACAGCGGCCGCGCTATTCGTTACGGGGCGTCTATTGGCTACACATTTGGCGGCTCCGGCACCCCGTAGATCCGGCGTTTAAGATTGCGGCAGGGGCCGAAGCCTTTCGGCCCCTGGACCATTCATTTACCAGTATGGCTGCGGGCCCTATTTGCGTTATGCTTGCCGCCTGAGCCATGAAGCCAAAGATTCTCCTGATTTGCGCCCTTCTCGCTTTCTTTTTCGGCCTGGGTATGCTGGTGGCGGATTGGCAGGGAAGCTCCTCGTTCACAGCAGCCTGGCCGGTTAGTTCCAGCGTGGTGCAATTGTCAGGCAGCGCCAAGGGCTGGCGGGCTATGGCCGGACTCGCCGGTCTGTTTCTCGCCCCCGTGTTGTTGCTTTGGGCTTTGATCAGCCTTGCTACCCGCGGCCGTCGCCGGAACGACAAAGAGGCGCTCCCTCCAACATCGCCCAGCCCCGAGATCCGCAAGCAGGCTGCTTCTCAATGATTTCCGCCGGGCGATGAACCACTAGCATTTCCCGCGGCGGGCACGTTCTTGAACGCTTTTTCCAGAAATTGAACGATTCGCTGCCGGGCATCGAAACCGTGCCAGGGTTCCAGGCTGGGCCGCCCAAGCATGCCGATGGCCAGCGGACCGTGATTCTCGCGCGGATACTGCACCATCTCCACCGGCACGCCCATCTGCCGCAGCGCCCGATACATCTCCTGGGATTGCCCCAGGGGATCGGTCGTATCGCCTTCACCTTGCAGCAGCAGAAATGGCGTGCGGGCGTGCGCCGCTCCCGCCAGCGGACTCTGCCGCCACGCGTCCGCCATGTGTTCCCAGGGCTTTCCGAAATACCAGCGGTCATACCAGGAGTCGCTTTCGGTGCCGTACTCGCTGAACTGATCGATCACCGGCGCTCCGCTCACAATGGCTTTGAATCGGTCCGTCTTCCCCTCCACAAATCCCGCCATCTCGCCGCCGTAACTGTACCCGATCAACGCCATGCGCTCCGGATTGATAGGGAACTGCTGCAGCACGGCATCGACTCCTGCCATGATGTCGCGATAATCCCCGCCGCCCAGGTCATTCTTGTTGGCGGCCGCAAAAGCTGCCCCGCGCCCTGAGCTGCCGCGCGGATTTGGGCGCAACACCGCCCAGCCCTGCCCCACCAGAAAATTGGTGAACTGGTTGTATCCATCGAGCCAAGCGCCCA
>DATGIY010000093.1:0-5610 GCA_035295475.1 Terriglobales bacterium | reverse complement strand
CCAAATCGAAAATGATGTCCGGCCCCTCGATGCGCTTCACCGTGGCCGTAACAATCTCGCCCACACGATTTACGTACTCGTTGAAGACGGTGTCGCGTTCCGCCTCGCGCACTTTCTGGAAAATGACCTGCTTGGCAAGCTGCGCGGAAATGCGGCCCAGCCCCGTGGGATTGGACATCTGGTGCGTGGCCCGCAATTCACGGATTTCGCCGCCGACTTCCACGGTGCTGTTGACCTTGCGCGCATCCTCCAGCGCAATCTGGAGATTGGCGTCTTCCACCTGCTCCGGCGTTTCCACGACCGAGCGCACCGCGTACACCCGGATATTGCCGCTGTCTTTGTCCAGTTCCGCGCGCAGGTTTTCCTGCGTCTTCAGAGACTTCCGGGTAGCGATGGAAATCGCGTCCTCGACCGCGCTGACCACGATCTGGGGGTCGATTCCCTTTTCACGGCTCAGGGCATCAATCGTGTTATAGAGCTCGCTTGCCATAGTCTTCTTGCTTTCTAGCTAGCTCTCCGGCTGCTAAATTTCCGGCACCAGAGAAGCCCGTTCCACGTTTCTTAGTTCGATGTCGATGGTTCGCTCTTCCGAGGGCGCTGGTTGCTGCTTTTTGTTCTTCTTGCCCTTAGCCCCGGCGTCTAGCGCCAGGGTCAAACGGCCGTCGTGAAAGCTCTCCAACCGGCCCTGAAAGTGGCGGTTGCCTTCCACCGGTTCGCGGGTCATGAGCTTGACCACGCTGCCGGTGAAGCGCTCATAATCCGCCGCACGTACCAGCTTACGATCCAGACCAGGGGAAGAAACTTCCAGTACGTAAGAACCGCCGGGTACAGCATCCTCAACATCGAGGATGGGTCCCACTTCATTGCTGACGTTGGCGCAATCTTCGTGCGTTACGCCCCCAGCTCTATCAATGAAGACACGCAGCAGGCGCGCTTTACCCCCGCCACGAAACTCCACATCCACCACTTCCAGGCCTCGGGAGGCGGCCACGCGCTCCACGATTCCGCGCACATGTTCCAAGTCCAAGGCCATTGAAATGAATGACTTATCCGACTGCTACCGGCCGGCCGAGGCCTCAAACAAAAAGTGGGCTTGCGCCCACTGGTGTGCTTCGTCAAAACCGGTAGTTACACAACAGTTCTGCTGTAAATAATACGCCCGAAGACGGCAAAAGACAAACCGCACAGGACCAGACCGAAGCGTATCACGGGTCATGCAGCTTGACCCCGGCGCGCGGCGCCGAAAAGCTGCCAGCTCGGTTGCTTGGCGCCATCTAGTCCCCGGCGCAGCAATCATTTCGCGCTTTTGTCGGAGGTCGCACCGCCGACCTCGTTTATGCTAGGCGTGAAATGGCCGAAACCACGTCCACAGGGGCTGGGGAACCCGCGGCTGCAGTCCGTCTGTCCTTTCCTCACGCACCGGGGAGCAGTAGGGAGCTACCGCTCACGGTATTGTGGAGCTCAGGGATTGTGCTCCTGGCAAGCACGATCCTGCGTACAATTTTGTTTTACCGCCTAGGCACACAGTTGGACAGCGTCTCCGGGGCTTGGGCCGCCCTGGCTGATGACCTCTGTCGCGGCACCTTCTATCGTCCCGTGCTCGGACCGCTGGGGTTCGGCGGGACGCGCGCGTTTCCCCTTTATTTCACCCTCCACGCCTTGCTCATTCGTTGCGGAATGGGTTTAACTGCCTCCGGGTACGTCCTGAGCGGGCTGTCCGGCCTACTGGTCGTAGGCGGAACATGCCTGCTACTCCGCCGGTTATGCGTGCCGCTCGGCTTAGCTGTTTTGAGTTCCCTGTGGATCTTGGCGCCACAGGGCACATCCAGGGCGCTGGCCAGTTTCCATCCCGACCTGCTGGCAATCGGACTGGAGGTGTGCGGAATTGCCGTATGCCTGCGATCCCAAAACCTCCGCCGCATCATGCTTGCTGGCGTGTTGTTTGCTTTGGCATTCGCCGCAAAGATGACGGCAGTTTCCGCCCCTGCCGCCGTATTCCTCTATTGGATTACGTCGCATAAAACTAAGGCAGCGCTGCAGCTCGGATCGGTTTCCGGCTTTCTGGGCGCCGCCGTGCTCGCGGCCATGCAACTTGCCAGCAACGGACGGGCGCTGCACATCCTGTTTGCTTCAGGGGGTACTTCGCCGCGTTGGCTGCTGCTGAGCGCCATCTCCTTCTGGCAGGTGCTGCTGTACGAGCCGGTGGTCGCGGCCTTCGTCGTACTGGCGGCATTCCTTGCTCTAAAGCAAGCGGACGGACCGGCGCGCTTCGCTACCGTATGGTTTGTGTGTTCCCTCGCGGTAACAATTCTGATCTATGCCGCTCCGGGTGCGGCGACGAATCACCTACTCGAGCTGCAGGTCGCCGCCATGCTTGTAATGGGGACTGCTTTGGCGCGGGGCGACCGTAGGCGTCTGGCATGGATGGTCTCGGCGCTCATCCTGCTTGCCTCGTTGCTCAATTTACAGGGCATCCGACACGCCCCAAATAAATTGGCCAATATTCGTCAAGCGTTGCAGGCCGCGGGCACGAACGGCCCGATTCTGGCAGAGAACCCACTGCTTCCCATTCTGGCCGGCGAGCAGCCCCGCGTTCTCGATCCCTTCATGCTCAACCTGCTGGCAAAGCAGCATCCCGAGATCAGGACGGCGTTTAACGCGGAACTGGAGCAGCGCCGCTTTGCTGCGGTCATCCTGGATCACAATCGCGATACTCCGGAAACACGGCGGTGGTACGCCACCAGCCAGTTTGGCGGCGATTTCCTGCAGGAACTGCAAGCGAACTACGTTCGCGTGGCCGCCCCCGGCCCATTTGCCGTGTTCAAGCCCAGGTAGGCGCGCGCAGCGGCCCGCCGGAAGGATGGAAACGATTCCGCCCCGAAACCTGCCGCCCGGAAAAGGTTGCGGCCACAATGCATGCTTCTTTAGAATGAAGTTTTCCGCGAGAAAATTCTTATGATCCACTTCCCGGTGCCCGAGGCACTCACTTTTGACGACGTGTTGCTGCTGCCCGCCCGTTCCGACGTGACTCCCGCCACGGTGAGCACTCAGACTCGGCTCACGCGCAATATCACGCTCAACATACCTATCATCAGCGCCGCCATGGACACGGTGACGGAATCGCACATGGCTATCGCCCTGGCGCAGCAGGGGGGGATCGGGATCATCCACCGCAACCTGAGCATCGAGCAGCAGGCGAACGAGGTGGACAAGGTAAAACGTTCGGAAAGCGGCATGATCGTGGATCCGGTCACTATGTCCCCCGACGACAAAGTCGCCGACGCCCTGGAAGTCATGCGCAAGTACAAGATTTCCGGCGTGCCCATCACCAAGAACAAGAAGCTGGTGGGCATTCTTACCAACCGCGACCTGCGCTTCGAAACCCGCACCGACATTCCCATCAGCAAAGTGATGACCAAGGACAATCTCATCACCGTGCCCGTGGGCACCACGCTGGAAGAGGCGGAAAAGATTCTGCACAAGCATCGGGTGGAAAAGTTGCTGGTGGTGGATGACAAGTACAACCTCAAGGGCCTGATTACGGTCAAGGACATCCAGAAGAAGCTGAAATACCCCAACGCCGCCAAGGATTCGCATGGACGCCTGCGCGTGGGCGCCGCCATCGGCGCTACCGGCGATTACCTGGAGCGGGCGCAGGAAATGGTAAGGACGAAAGTGGATGTCCTGGCGATTGACAGTGCCCACGGCCATTCCAGCCGGGTGCTGGAGGCCATCAAGACCCTTAAGGCAAAACTGCCCGAGGTGGACTTGCTCGCCGGCAACGTGGGCACGTTTGACGGCGCCTGCGAACTGGCGCGCACTGGCGCTGATGCCATTAAGGTAGGCATTGGTCCCGGATCCATTTGCACTACCCGCATCGTGACCGGCGCCGGCGTGCCGCAGATCACCGCTATTGCGGAAGCATATCGGGCCACGCGCGAGGCGCAAATACCCATCATTGCTGACGGCGGCATCAAGTACTCGGGCGATATCAGCAAAGCTTTGGCGGCGGGGGCTTCCGCGGTCATGATTGGTTCCCTGTTCGCCGGCACCGACGAGAGCCCCGGCGAAACCATTCTTTACCAGGGGCGTTCTTTCAAACAGTATCGCGGCATGGGTTCGCTGGGCGCGATGGCCGCGGGGTCAGCAGGGGCGGAACGCTATTTTCAGAACGGAGAGAGCTACGATTCCATAGCAGCCACGGCCACCGAGGAAGGTGATCAGAACCGCCTGGCGAAGCTCGTTCCCGAAGGCATCGAGGGCCGTGTGCCTTACCGCGGTTCGATGTCAATGATTGTGACGCAGATGGTGGGCGGCCTGCGTTCCGGCATGGGATATTGCGGATGCGACAGCATTGCGGAGTTGCAGCAGAAAGCACGTTTCGTGCGCATCAGTATGGCCGGGTTGCGTGAAAGCCATGTGCATGACGTCATCATCACGCGCGAAGCGCCGAATTACAGGCTGGAGTAAGGAAAGCAGGTATTTCCCACATTGGCGACGCCAGCGCTCGCCAAATGCAAAACGCTCTCTGCCAAGTGCTATTCTGAGTCGGTAATCCCAGTGAACCCTGATTCCCACAAATTTCCCTGGCGCGAATGGATCGCGGCCCTGCTTTGGCTGGCGCTGATCGCCATCGAATCCACGCCCTGGTTCTCTTTCCAGAATACCGGCCACATGCTGTATGCGCTACTGGCCTCGTTTTTTGGCACGGTCGACGTCTCCCGTGTGAGCTTGGCCAACGCCGTGCTCCGCGAGACCGGCCATGTGACCGGCTATGGCGTGCTGAGCTGGCTGTTTTTCCGCGCCTGGCGGGCTACGTTTCGCTCTTCCCGCGCCGCGGCATGGGCGCTTGCCTGGTCGGCTGCGGCTTTCGTGATGACCGCCGCGGTCGCCAGCCTGGACGAATGGCACCAGACCTTCCTGCCTTCCCGCACCGGGGCTTTTCGCGATGTGCTCCTGGATAGCAGCGCGGCCCTGGCGGTTCAGATCCTCCTGTTTGCCTTGTGGAAACGACGGGTGGCACGGGCGCAGGAAAAGCCGACGGTCGCAGTCGGGGATTGAGCCAAAAAGCTAGGTACTCTCCTGCGGTTCCCTTGTAAGGTCTGAAAGAGTGCCCACTAGCAGCATCACGGCCGCGACCGCAGCCAGTCCTGCTGACCAGTAGAACGGCAGTTGGGGGCCATAATGCTTCCAGAGCTCGCCGGTGATGATGCTGGAGAGCAGCACCGCCACGCTGGTGACGAAGAAGAAGATGCCGAAGGCCCGTCCGCGCACCTCCGCGCCCGCCGTCTGCGCCACCAGCGCCCGCAGGACGGGATTGGTCAGGGCATAAAAAAGTCCATAGCAGGCCATGGCAGCCCAAAGCGCCGTTCGCGAGGGAGCCAGGGCAAAAACGAAATACACGGCGGCAAAAACCAGATAGCCGCCGGCGGCTATGGCGTGCTTGGAAAAGCGGTCGGCCAAGCGGCCGGCGGGCCAGGACACGGCTGTGTACGTCAGGTTAAAAACCAGCCCCAGCAGGGGCGCATGGCTCGCCGGGATGCCCGCGCTTTGCGCCCGCAGCACCAGGAACATGTCGCTGGAATTTCCAATGGAAAATAGTCCCACCGC
>DATGIY010000092.1:0-3053 GCA_035295475.1 Terriglobales bacterium | reverse complement strand
CGCTCTTGCCACTCTGCAGCAATACGACAACGATGATGAAGAAACAGACCAGGATATGGACGGCGGTGACGAAATAAATCAGCATTTTGGCGTTTTCCTGAAGATCCTAAGCGTTTATGGTCCCCCAAAAGGGACAAAGTCATGGTGCGGAAGGGGGGATTTGAACCCCCACGCCTTTCGGCGCCACCCCCTCAAGATGGTGTGTCTGCCAGTTCCACCACTTCCGCACTGGCCCAAAAATAGCGTGAGGACGGGGTTTATTATAACAACCCGCTTGGCAATTAGCACTTGGCATTTAGCCCCGCTGGATCAGGATGATGATTCCAAAGCCGCCCCGCTAAGAGGGAGCCAAGATAAACCGTGGCCGGCCAAATGCTAATTGCTAACTGCTAATTGCTGGTTCTTCAGTACTTCACAATCGCCGCAAACGATTTGGCATCCAGGCTGGCGCCGCCCACCAGGGCGCCGTCGATCTCCTCCTGAGCCATCAATGTTTTAGCGTTCTCCGGCTTCACGCTGCCGCCATACAGGATGCGCAAATTGGCGGCAACTTGATCGCCCAGCGCCTTAGCCGCCTGGTGCCGGATGACGCGATGCGCGTCGGCAGCCAGTTCGGGGGTAGCGGTGCGCCCTGTTCCGATCGCCCACACCGGCTCGTAGGCTACGGTCATCTTCCGGGCTTGCTCTCCTGCGATACCTCGGAACGCCCCGGTACACTGGCGTCGCAGAACTTCCTCGGTCAACCCCGATTCGCGCTCCTGGATCACCTCGCCCACGCAAACGATGGGACTTAGGCCGGCCGCCAGCGCGCTTTGCAGCTTCTTGTTGACAGTATCGTCGGTCTCGCCGAAGTACTGGCGGCGCTCGGAGTGTCCGATGATCACGTGCGTGCAGCCACAGGCCAGCAACATGCCCGCCGATACCTCACCCGTGAAAGCTCCTTCCTTTTCCCAGTACATGTCCTGCCCGCCAATAGCCACATTGGAACCGCGGGCGGCCTCTACAGCCGCTGGAATGCAGGCGAAAGGTGGGCACACCGCGATTTCATCCCGCGTGTGGCCGGCGACCAGGGGCAAGAAGGTGCGCAGGAAATCACGCGCCTGGTCGGGTGTTTTGTACATCTTCCAATTGGCGGCAATGAGTTTTTTGCGCGACATGATCTTTGTTTCGCCGTACCTGACGACTATTGATAGAGACGTAGCTCGCTACGTCTCCTCTGCGGCATATTACGAAGCGCGGGTCAAAGCTTCCACCCCGGGCAGCTTCTTCCCTTCCATAAACTCAAGCGATGCGCCACCGCCGGTCGAGATGTGCGTGATGCGCTCCGCCACGCCGGCATCGTGCACAGCCGATACTGTGTCGCCGCCGCCGACAATGGAAGTTGCGCCGGCATTCTCGGCCACGGCGCGAGCTATGCGTCTGGTGCCTTGGGAAAAAGGCTCGACCTCGAATACTCCCATGGGCCCGTTCCAAACGATGGTGCGGGCGCGCGCGATTTCCGCGCCGAACAATTCC
The DNA here is from genome assembly GCA_035295475.1 of Terriglobales bacterium. Classification (GTDB taxonomy): domain Bacteria; phylum Acidobacteriota; class Terriglobia; order Terriglobales; family Acidobacteriaceae; genus JAICWP01. The sequence goes on along the minus strand of DATGIY010000092.1, from coordinate 1,538 downwards.
GCCGTCTTCGGTCCAATATCGAGGGCCATCTGGTCGGTGGGAATTTCGCTCACCGTGCGCGTCAGCGCCGCAGGATCGATTTTCGGCGCTACCACATGATCCACGGGAAGCAGGAATTTCGTGCCTTTCGCCTTCACATCCTGCAAAATCTGGCGTGCCAGATCGAGCTTGTCTTCTTCCACCAGCGACTTCCCTACCGGCTGTCCTTTGGTCTTCAGAAACGTGTAAGCCATGCCGCCACCGATGAGCAGGGCGTCCACCTTGTTCATCAGGTTGCGGATCACCCCGATCTTGTCGCTGACCTTGGCTCCGCCAAGAATGGCAACAAAGGGATGGTCCGGGTGCTGCATGGCTCGGCCCAGGTATTCCAGTTCCTTTTCCATTAGCAGGCCGGCCGCGGATTTCTGCACAAATTTGGTGATGCCCACCGTCGAGGCGTGCGCTCGATGCGCTGTGCCGAAAGCGTCGTTTACGTATAAATCGGCCAGGCGCGCCAGCTGCTGGGAGAATTTTTCATCATTGGCTTCCTCTTCCGGATGGAAGCGCAGATTTTCCAGCAGCAAGGTCTGGCCTTTTTCCAGTTTTCCCGCCATCTCCTCCGCCTGCACCCCTACGCAATCGGTGGCAAAACCGACGTTTTCGCCCCGCCCCAATTGCGAGTCGAGCAGCATGCGCAGGCGCTCGGCCACCGAGTGCAGGCTCATGCGGGGATTGACCTTCCCATTGGGTCGGCCCAGGTGCGAAGCCAGGATCAGCCGCGCCCCGTGCCGCAAGGCGTACTCGATCGTGGGCAGGGTCTCGCGGATGCGCGTATCGTCCATCACCCCGCCGTCTTCGGCCAGGGGCACGTTGAAATCCACGCGCATGAAGATGCGGTGATTGTTCAAAGGCAGGTCGCGAATCGAAAGCTTGCCGATTCCTTCCTGCCGCAGCACAGGTTGCCGATTGGTATTCACAGCCAACTCCTTGGCAGCGCCTCGCGCTTTAAGCGGGCACATTCAGGCGGATGGAAAAAACCATGCCGCGCGCCGATACGCCGCGGCGGGTCAGAGCGGAGTTACAGGCCCTTGCTTGCGATGAAGTTCATGAGATCGCGCACACGGCACGAGTAGCCCCACTCGTTGTCGTACCACGCGATTACCTTGACCAGGTTGCCCCCAATCACGCGGGTCATGGGAGCGTCCACAATGGACGATCGCGAATCCCCACGGTAGTCCATCGAAACCAGTTCGGCTTCTTCGTACCCCAAATAGCCCTTAAGTGGCCCCGAGCCGGCGGCCTGTTTCATGGCCGCATTAACCTCCTCCGCGGTCGTCTTCTTCTCCACGTAAGCAACCAGGTCCACTACCGATACATTGGGCGTGGGCACGCGCATGGCGAAACCGTCAAGCTTGCCCTTCAACTCCGGTATCACCAGGTGCAGCGCCTTGGCCGCGCCGGTTGAAGTAGGAATCATGCTGATCGCCGCCGCCCGCGCGCGCCGCAGATCTTTGTGCGGGAAATCGAGAATCACCTGATCGTTGGTGTAGGAGTGAATC
>DATGIY010000091.1:0-4110 GCA_035295475.1 Terriglobales bacterium | reverse complement strand
TTCGCCAGGCGATATGGCGACACTATTGTCTTGGGTCTGCGCATTTAACATGCCGGACTGGGAAAATGTGCCGCCGCCAAAGGCCATGCTATTAACAGCATTGGTGATTGGGGTCTTGAAACCGGTGCGCATGCTCACGTCCACCCTGGGCGTGGAGGAGAAGCTGATCATGGCGGCATGATCGTTAACATCGTCGAACATGTCGATGAAGTTTGTCACGGCCGGCGGCAAGGCCTGGGCGCCTCCATTCTTATTCATTGACCCGGAGCGGTCGAGAACCAGGCTCATGATGAGCTTGGCGCGCGTGGCCTGGGCGTTGGACGCAACCTGCAAGGTTTTCCATTGCGGCAGAAAACGGATGAAGAACGTCTTAATGGTGGCAGTGGCGCTGACATTGAGCAGGGTATTGCCGCTGGCATCTGTGCTCCAGGTCACATTGACCACAGGCGGATTCGCATCACGTCCCGATGATCCATAATTCAGCGCGAAAGCACTTTGCGCAATCGCTGCCGCTTGTGGCTGTCCTTGATAGAGGTTGCGCATGCCCATGAGGCAGGCGGAGTCAACGGCCTTCGACAAGTTAGCCTTGGTGATGTAGGCGAAGCCGAAATCAACGGCAAAGCCCACAAAAAGAATGATAACGGGGAGGACAAGAGCAAACATGGGAATGATCTGCCCATGCTCTTTGCGCTTTTGCTGGCCGCGATGAAAAAAAGCCATGTTGTCCTCCTTAGCTAGAAGTACGCGACGTCATACAGCTGGGAGGGCAAGACGAGGCGCACCATCCTGCCAATGGGCGTGACTGGCTGGTAGGAATAAAACACCTCAGTCACGTATACGGTCTGGTTCTTTTGCGGAATGGTCACAGGAGTGGCGGGAAGTGAGGCTGGATTGCCCACCCCGTTGCCCACTCTGCTGCTGGCGCTCAGGCCTCCCTGCGAGACCTGTCCGGTAATTTTGAAGGCGGAGCCCGTATTAGTGATGGAGGTGATGATCACGCGTCCGTTGGCCATCAGATTCAGGTCCTGGGATCCCGCAATCACGGCGGCCGCCGAACTGGCCAGATCGGTTCCTCGCGAGGCCAGGTTCGAGCCTTCCCGCGAGATGTTGGTCATGACTTCCTTGTCGTAAATGGCGCGCGCAAAGTCAATCAGGGCAAAGACCATCGTCACCATAATCAGGGTTACGCACGCGAACTCCACGACCGCCTGCCCGGCCTCGGCAACCTGCTTCGTCGTCGAATGTTGTCGCGATACCTTCACTGTAACCTCGCGTACTCAGGCGGTGTTGCCTGGCGGGAACGGTTCGTTCTTGAAACTCACGCTGACCGTAAATTGATATGTGTTGTTGGTGAAAAAACGCGAAATTAATGGGGTGATCAGCTTGAGGTTCGTAGTTAGCGAAATAGTGACCGTATCTCCCGGGCCGCCGGCACTGTTCTTGCCGCCGTTGGTGCTGCTGATCTGAATACTGGATATGTCCAGCCCAACGGCCGCCTGTTGTGCCGCCTGAATAATGGAATCGACTCGTGAAAGATTCTTTCCCGGATTTTTAGGGTCGGGCATGTGATTGCCGGTGACGGCGTAGCGGCCGGCCTGGCGCACGGCGTTTTGCAGCGTCATTTGCACATAGAACAGGCGGCCGAGGTCAATGGCGCCAAAAAGGAGGAAAAAGAACAGGGGCAACACCATGGCGAATTCCACCAGGGATTGCCCGCGCTTGGAATGCAGGCGCCGGCGCGAACGCTCGGGCGGCAGGATCTGTCCTGCTAAACCAAGAGTATTGCTTTGCTTCAGTTGCTGCCCTGGAGCCGGATAACCGTAATCAATTCCCATCGTCGGCCTCCGCGTGAGACCAATTCTTCCACCTGCACATCACCTGGAATCTGCCAGGACCCGTTTCGGCGGGCTGCATGAGGCTCGTTCCACAATCCGGGCCTGATCACCCTAATCCCATGCCGAAGGAGCATGCGATCCTTGCACTTAGTCAGTGTTCTCGACAATAAACAGGTATGTACCTCGTATCTTAATGTCGATGGTAAGTAATGCAAAAGATCACAAAGGTAACCAACTAGGCACATGGGGAACATACATTTCAAAGGACTTACCCGCTCAGACGCGCTTTTGAAAGGGTGAAATGGAGGAATTATTGCCGCTGGTTACTTTTGGCAGTCAATCAGGTGGCTGATAAGGAAGGCTAACTGCTATCCGTCGTTCTTGGAACAGTCACTCACGCCCGCGCTCCGAGCAGTCTATCTATCGAGCCGAAGCGGCCGCGGCTTTCCTGGTAAGCGGAACGTAGGTGCAGCTGGAAATATCATGGTGGGGCAGGCAGCTCGTACACAATTTAATGTCGTGCAGCGAGCAGCGAATGCTGGCAAGTTCGGCCTCACAGGCTTCGCACTTGTCCTTTTTTCGCTGCGTCTTGGGAGCTTGTCCGACCTCCGCCTGCAGGAGGCGAGCCTTCAGGTAAAGCCCCAAGGCGATGATCAGGATGCCAGTGGAGAACATGATCGCGCCGCCCGCGAGGGCGGATTCCTCCCCGCCGGCCCCAGCGGGCAACAGCAGCAGTCCTCCCATGGCAAACAGGGCACCAAGGGCGAATAGCCAATTAGGCAAGCGCTTCACGACCAGCTCCTTAGAAAACCATCATATTCGCGGTAATCTTGCGGACAAGTTACCAAGGTCATATCGCCCGTTGAATCGGAGAAAGGAAAGAAAGCCCGCCAGCGTTTTGCCATGGGAAACAAAAACCTGGCCACGGCTCGCGCCGTGGCCAGGTTCGGAGACAGAGTCTTGTGGCCCGCTAATTGGTTCGAGCCGTGTAGTTCTGCCGTGAACTCAAGTTGTCCACATCGCGGAACATAGGCGTTCCGGGCGGCAGATTCTGCGGCTGAGCGAACAGCGGGTCAAAGACATAGTTACGGACGGGAGGATGGTAGACCGCATTTCCGCAGCACTTAAAGGTTCCGGTGGCATAGGTGGAGTAAAACAAGCTCACCAGCGATCCCTTGTAGTAGAGCGTATCGCCCGTCCAGTCTTCCAGGAAACGCAAGAAGTTGTGCACGCCGCCATCGGTGCCGAAGCCGTAGAGCGTGCCGGTTTGGGTGTAGGAAGGCGCCGGAAAGTTGATGTTCTTTCCCGCCGCGATCGCAGTGCGATAGTAAGTGGTCACGGCATTTCTGTTCCCGGTTGCCCCGGTTGGATAAGTCATGCTGGTTAAATCCGACCAGTTGTTGGAGAGCAGAGTAACAGCGTCAGCCACGATACCCGCCGCGGCGTGAGCCGGTTCGGTGGCGCTGGGATTGGACCAGGTGGGGTCGGCGGAACTGCTGTTGTAATCGCCCTGAATGTAGACCGGCTGCTCCGAAGCTACCGTAAAGCCGCCGGTCCCATCCGGCTTGGTGGGCAGGTTTCCCAGGCTGGCATCGACCAGCTTCAGCACGTGGCGCGCTCCGCTGACCCAGTTCTTGCGGCCCGTGGTCACGCAGCTGGCCATGCGCAGATAAGGGTTTGGTGGGGTGGTATTGGTGTTGATGTTAAAGCCATCGCCCAGGGTGGCGCCGCCCCAGTTATCCAGGAAGCCGTTGTTGTTGACATCTTCCGGCGATTCGCTTTTGCCGGCCGGGGTCGGCTCCAATTTGCCGTCCGGCGTGCCGTTGGTGTTGGCGGTGTTGATCGAATCTTCCAGCCCGGAATCGCCGGTCAGAACGCTGCCCGCGTTCGGATTGGGCAGCATGCCGCGCCGGTCGGAGAAATACAGAATGTAGCCGTTCTCCGCCGTGTAATCGACCGAGGTTCCGCTTCCGGGAATGGTTCCCGCCAGCCATTTCTTGAGATTGCCTATATCGATTTCCACCGCGCTCATCACGCCGTTCGGGGTGCATCCCGATTGCACGGTATCGCGCACTTCGCCCTCGCGCGCATCGTAGAAGTTGATGGGATACCAGTTGTTGCGCGTGACGCTGGTGGTTTGCCCATCATCTCCGTAGTAGGTGGTGTTGGTCTTGGCGTCGGTCTGCAGTTCGGCGGGACGCGCCACGGAGAACTTGGGGCTGCAGCCGCTGCCGCCAGAAGCTGCTGGATCGATTGCGCCGTTGCCATTGCGATC
>DATGIY010000090.1:0-3390 GCA_035295475.1 Terriglobales bacterium | reverse complement strand
CGCACCCTGGTAGTTCTGGCTGTACTTGCCCTGCCGATGCTGGCGCAGTCCAAACCACCCGAGTTGCAGGTCCGGGCCGACACCAATTTTTTCAAACTGCCCGCCGGCGTCTATTTCGGCGAATGCGTGGGAGTAGCCCTGGACTCCCAGGGCAATATCTACGTTGCCAATCGCGGCAAGCATCCGCTCATGGAATTTCATCCGGATGGCAGCTTCATGCGCTTCCTGGGAGAGGGGCTGGACATTTATGAGGCCCCGCACACGGTCGCGATCGATCGCCACGACAACATCTGGTACGTGGATGCGGGCACCAGCCTGATCGTCGAACTGAATCAGCAGGAGCGCCTGTTGATGGTGCTGGGCAAAAAACCCGAAGCCTGGACCTGGGACACGCACGTGGTGCAGCATGGGCAGCCGGGGCCGGCATTTTTTTATCAGCCGACCGGGGTGGCGTTTGCTGCTGACGGCAGCATCTTTGTGAGCGACGGATATGGCAACTCAAGGGTGGCGAAGTTTGGGCCGGATGGAAACCTGGTTAAGGATTGGGGCGAGCGCGGCACCGAGCCGGGGCGCTTCCACACCCCGCACTCCATCGTCATCGACCAGCAAGGGCTGGTTTACGTGGCCGACCGCGAAAACCGGCGAATCCAGATCTTCGACGGCAACGGCAAATTTCTCAAGCTGTGGAACAACGTGGGCGCGCCCTGGAGCATTTGCATCACCCCCGGACCGCGGCAGGTCATCTGGAGCGCGGACGGTGTTTCAGGACGTTTTTACAAACTGGATCTGCAGGGAAATATCCTGGGAGAATTCGGCCGGCCGGGCAAACTCGCCGGGCAATTCGGATGGACGCACGGCATAGCCTGCCCCAGTGAAAATCTGGTTTACGCCGCCGAGGAACTCAATTTCCGGGTACAAAAACTGACTGTGCAAGCGCCGCAATAGCTCTTCATAACGCCATCACATTGGGCAGGGCGAAATAGAAAAAGAGCGCGATCAGGATCAGGTAGCCCAGCATGATCAGCGTCCAGCCCATGTTGTGGCGGATGACCGCGCCTTCGCTGCGCACAAACTTGCTGGTGGAAACGCCCACGCTGGCGGTTTGCGGCGCGATTGGCTTACCTACCTCCGCTCCCACGGAATTCAAGGATGGCAGCAGCAGAACCGGCATATTGAGCAGCCGTCCCGTAACCGCTTGCACCGGACCGAACATGGCGTTTGTGGAAGTATTGCTGCCGGAAAGGGCCACGCCGATCCAACCCAGAATAGGGGCCAGCGCCACAAAAATCACCCCGGTCTTGGAAAGTCCAAAAGCCAGCGAGTTGGCCATGCCCGTGTACACGAAGGTGTATGCCAGGGCGAAAACAAACAGTGCCACCAGAAATGCGCCCCAAATCTGATGAAAAGTTTTGGCAAACACCTGCTTCAGGGTAGCGGCGCTAGGCCGCAGCAGGACCAGGATCACCAGCCAGGAAGCGAAAATGGAGGTACCGCCCCCCAGCAAGGTGAAACTGAAGGTGGAGGAGACGGCCTTGTGCGTCACCGAAGAAAGCGCCGTTTCCGACCAGTGAAACAGGCTGATTGAGGGCAGATGAGACCAGGGGCCGGTCCAGGCCACCACGACCGCGATCAGCACGATATAGGGCAGCCAGACGGAGAAGGCTCCGCGGCTGGTGAGCGAGGTTTCCGGATCAAGGGGAATTTGTTCAATGGGCAGGCCGCCGAATCCGCGAATGGTTTTCGGCGACCAGATTTTCACAAAACCAAACAGCACCCAAAACGATACCAGCGCGCCGCTCAGGTCAGGCAAGTAGGGACCAAGGTAGTGCGCGACCGGCCACTGCCCGGCAATATAGGAAAACGATCCCACCAGCGCCAGCGGCCATGCTTCCCGCACTCCTTTCCAGCCGCTGACGAGGTAAATCAGCACCCAGGGTGGAAGCAGCGCCAGAATGGCCACGATATTACCAACCGAGGCGGAGAGCGCCATCACCGGCAGGGAAGTCACCACCGAAAGGGCCAGGATGGGCACGCCGAGCGCGCCATAGGATACGGGCGCGTTGTTGGCCAGGGCGGCGATGCGGATGGCCTCCAGGTCGGCAATCCCGAGTCCCGCCAGAATGGGCACAACCACGGCCCAGGGATAGCCAAAGCCGACCAGACCTTCGAGCAGGGCACCAAACGCCCAGGCCAGCATGATGGTTTGCACGCGGATGTCGGCGGTGGCGTGATGCACCATCCAGGACTTGAAGCGCGCGAAGTCGCCGGTTAGCACCAGCGTATTGAAAATGACCAGGCCCCAAAGCGTGATCCAGTCAATGACCCAGGCGCCGGAAAGCGCGCCATAAAAATAGGAGTGTGCCATGCCGGCCCAGGGCGCATGCCAAACCATGGCGCCCAGGAGCAGCGTGATTCCCCCCGCAACCAGAGCGGCCAGCCACGCGGTCAGGCGGACAATGGCGAGCAGAAACAGCAGCGCCGCCAGCGGCACCAAGGCCAGCAGGACGGTGAGCCACATGTTGCCGGCCGGATTGAGGATCTGCTGGAAAATTTCGCTCTCCTTTGTGAAACCAGGCCCAAGATCATCACCACAGAGGACACAAAGGACACTGAGGAAGGCTTATTTCATTCTTTCTTTGGGATGTTGAAGTTCCCGACCGAATTCGGTGAATTTTACCCTTATGACTCTGTGTTCTCTGTGTCCTCTTTGGTTTATTCAACATTCAAATCGCCGGGGCATGAGACGACCGTTTCATCCACTCCGGCGGAATCTCCACATAGGACCGGTTCAGTTCGCGGATCGAAGAGCATCCCAGCAGGCGCAAGGTGCGCTCCAGGTCGGCGATGAGGATTTGGATGGCGCGGGTGACTCCCGCCTCTCCCGCCGCCGCCAAGCCATAGGCATAAGCGCGGCCGATCAGGACCGCGCGGGCGCCCAGGCAGATGGCTTTGACAATATCGCTGCCGCGGCGAATCCCGCCATCCATCAGGACTTCCGTCTGGCTGCCCACCGCGGCGACCACTTCCGGCAACGCCTGCAAAGTGGGAGAAACACAATCGAGCTGGCGGCCGCCGTGGTTGGAGACCACCACCGCGGCAGCGCCCTCGTCCACCGCGCGGCGGGCATCGTCTCCGGTAAGCACGCCCTTGACCACAATCGGACCCGGCCAGGCTTTGCGCAGCCAGCGCAGATCTTCCCAGGTCACCGCGGCACTGGCCAAGGCTGCGCCGACGTCAATGAGCGGGAGCGGCCGGCCGTCGGCAAGAATGACGTTAGCCATGGGCGGGACGCCGCCGTCGAGCAGAAAATCCAGCAGCCAGCGGGGCCGGGTGAGAACCTGAGAGATATAGGGCAGCTTGGCGAAGAGGCCGCCGCCGAGCAGTTCCACC
>DATGIY010000089.1:0-4207 GCA_035295475.1 Terriglobales bacterium | reverse complement strand
ACCTCTTCCTAGGAGCGAAGCATGAAGAAGCACGTTTACTCGTTCGGCAACGGAACCGCCGATGGCGACGGCAAAATGAAGGATGTCCTCGGCGGCAAAGGCGCCGGGCTGGCTGAAATGTCGCGCGCCAATCTGCCGGTGCCTCCCGGCTTTACCATCTCCACCGAAGTCTGCAACATCTACTTCCACAACAAGAACGCCGTTCCTGACGAGATCAATCAGCAGATGATGGAAGCTCTCCGCACACTCGAACAGCGCATGGGCCAGAAACTCGGTGACGTGCAGAACCCGCTGCTGGTGAGCGTGCGGTCAGGCGCCAAGTTTTCCATGCCGGGCATGATGGACACCATCCTCAACCTGGGCTTGAACGACAAAAGCGTGGAAGCGCTGGCCAAGAGGGCTAACAATCCGCGCTTCGCCAACGACTCCTACCGGCGCCTGATCCAGATGTTCGGCAACGTGGTGCTGGAAATCGAGAAGAGCGCCTTCGACGAAGTCTTTGAGGCCAAGAAAAAACAGAAAAAGGCGAAGCTGGACACAGACCTGGATGCGGCCGCGCTGAAGGAAGTGATCGAGGAGTACAAGAAGGTGGTGAAAAAGCACGCCAAGCGCGATTTTCCGCAGGATCCGCACGAGCAGCTGGTGATGGCGCGCGACGCCGTGTTTCGTTCCTGGAATAACGACCGCGCCAAGCACTATCGGCGCATCAACAACATCTCCGACGACCTGGGCACGGCGGTGAACGTGCAAGCCATGGTGTTCGGCAACCTGGGCGAGAGCAGCGGCACGGGCGTGGGCTTTACCCGCAATCCGGCAACGGGGGAGAAAGAGTTCTACGGCGAATTCCTGATGAACGCGCAGGGCGAGGACGTGGTGGCCGGGGTGCGCACGCCAGTACACATTCGCGAGCTGGAAAAGATTATGCCCGAGGTATACCAGCAGCTGCGCGATATCACCACGCGGCTGGAGAAACACTACCGCGACGTGCAGGATTTCGAGTTCACCATTCAGGACGGGCGGCTCTACATGCTGCAGACGCGCAACGGGAAGCGCACGGGACTGGCGGCGGTGCGGGTAGCCATCCAGATGGTGGATGAAGGGCTGATCAAGAAGGAAGAGGCCATTTTCCGGGTGGAACCGAACCAGCTTTATGACTTCCTGGTGCCGCGGCTGGACGAGAAAAAGCAGAAAATTGAGGTGCTGGCAACGGGTCTGCCGGCTTCTCCGGGCGCCGCGGTGGGGCAGATCGTCTTTACCGCCGATGACGCCGTTAAGAAGGCTGGGGACGGGCGCAAGCGCAACCCGGTAATCCTGGTGCGCGCCGAAACCACGCCGGAAGATATTCACGGCATGGAAGTGGCGGTGGGAATTCTCACGTCACGCGGCGGCATGACCAGCCACGCGGCGGTGGTGACGCGCGGCATGGGCAAGTGCTGCGTGGCCGGCGCGGGCGATATCCAGGTGGACGAAAAAGCGAAAGAGATGCGGGTGAAAGGCAAGGTGCTGAAAGAAGGCGACTGGATTTCGCTCGACGGCACCACGGGCCGCGTGATCAATGGCAAGCTGAACACGTTGCCGGCATCGCCGGACGATCCCGAGCTGCAGAAATTCATGAGCTGGGCGGAGCCCTTCCGCAAGCTGGGGGTGCGGGCCAACGCCGATATCCCACGCGATGCCATCCAGGCGCGGGCTTTCGGGGCGGAAGGCATCGGGCTGTGCCGCACCGAGCACATGTTCTTTGCGGAAGACCGCATACCGCACATGCGGGCGATGATCATGGCGAGCACGGAAAAAGAGCGGCGCATGGCGCTGCGCAAGCTGCTGCCCATGCAGCGCTCGGATTTTGTCGGCATCTTCCGCGCTATGGACGGGTATCCGGTGACCATCCGCACGCTTGATCCGCCGCTGCACGAGTTCCTGCCACGGCGCGAAGACCTGATGGTGGAGATCGCGGTGCTCGAGGCGACAAAGCCGCGTTCGCCCAAACTGCGCGAGCTGCGCACCTTGTTGCGGCGGGTGGAAGAACTGCATGAGTTCAACCCCATGCTGGGACACCGCGGCTGCCGCCTGGGCATCACCTATCCGGAAATCACGGAAATGCAGGCGCGAGCCATTTTCGAAGCGGCCTGCGTGGTGGCCAAAGATGGAGTGAATGTTCACCCGGAGGTCATGATCCCGCTGGTGGGGACGCTGAAGGAAACGGCCAACCAGAAAGAGATCATTGTGCGGGTGGCGGAGGAAGTATTCGCGGAAAAAGAAATGCGCGTGGATTACCTGGTGGGCACCATGATCGAATTGCCGCGGGCGGCGCTGGTGGCCGAGGAAATCGCCAAGGAAGCGCAGTTCTTCTCCTTCGGCACCAACGATCTGACCCAGACCACGTTCGGGTTTTCGCGCGACGACATCAACAAATTCCTGCCCACGTACCTGCAGGAGGGAATCCTGAAACAGGATCCATTTGCCGTGCTGGACCGCGAAGGGGTGGGACAGCTGGTGCGTATGGGTACGGAACGGGGACGCAAGACGCGGCGCGACCTGAAGGTGGGCATCTGCGGCGAGCATGGCGGGGAGCCGTCGTCGGTGGAGTTCTGCCACCAGGTGGGAATGAATTACGTCTCCTGCTCGCCATTCCGGGTGCTGACCGCGCGCCTGGCCGCCGCCCAGGCCGCCGCCAGCGACCAGATGAAAGGGGAGGCGGGAAGAACTAAATGAAAACCGCGGAGGACGCAAAGGACGCAGAGGAATAATGGATGTAGATCGAATCAGCGCAGCCTAGTGGATTCAGCCATGAAGGTTCACTCGGCTCTGGGGCCGGGTCTACTGGAGAGCGTTTATGAAAAGTGCCTTAAGCATGAACTCACCAAACGCGGCTTCAAAGTGGAGTCTCAACTGTGGCTGCCGGTGATTTATGATGGCATCACAATTGAAGAAGGAGGCTACAAGATCGACTTACTGGTGGAGAATGTCGTTGTCATTGAGCTGAAGGCTGTAGAGAAAATCCTCGACATTCATAAAGCACAGCTGCTTTCATATCTCAAACTGGCCGACAGGCGTGTGGGGCTGCTGATCAATTTCAATGTGGTTCACCTTCGGGAAGGCATCAGGCGGCTGGTAAATAACTATCCTGAGTCCAGGAGTTTCACGGCTGTTTCAGCCTAAATTCCCCAGCTTTCCTCTGCGTCCTTGGCGTCCTCTGCGGTTTTAATTTCATTGGACCTTCTGCAGGCGGGAGATCAGCTTCTGGGCGAGGTTCTCCTCTGATTCGGACCACAGTACTCGCCCGCTGACGCCGCAGTTTTTTTCCACGTTGCTGGTGAATTCCACGAGCTTCTGAACATTGGCGCGGACGCGCTGCTCGATGAAAGAGGTTAACTCGGCGCCCTCGGCCAGAAACGGCGTGTCCAGGCCGAAATCCACCTGGATATGGCCATTATCGCGGTAGGTTTGATCGTCGAATTCCAGGCCATGCACCAGGAATTTGACCTGACGGGGCTGTTGCGACCAGGGTTGGCCGTCGGGACCGGGCGCCCATAAATCCCAGTGCGCTTCAAAAAGATAAGCATAGTCTTCATGCAGCAGGTCGGAGGCGATCTCCACCGCCTCCTCCGGTGTGGCCCCGGGCTGGAAACGGCGTTCGAGGATAGTGGCTTCGTCCCAGGAAATTGGATGCAAAGCCAGATAGCTGATGCCGGGCTGCTGGGCAGAGAAAGGGAACTGACGCAGCACCATGAGCGCGCGCGGCATCATGTCCTGCACTTCAAAGCTGGGGAACCAGAGGTTCAAGTAGAGTGGGTCGGCCACGGCGGTCTCCTGAGATTTCTCCACCGCACTTGCCGGTGGCGCACGCGAGATCCCTGGGGCTGAAGCTCCCTCGGGATGACGCCGGAAATTGGATGCTGGAAGGCAATTCCGGTTGCCGCCTGTGGGCGCAGCACCATGGATTCCATTCTAGATGACGAGGATGCAGGAGGGTGGGGGAGCAGCGATTTTTGACAGTGTGGAAAGGCGGCTGTTAGCATCAATGATTCCGGTAAGTTGGCCTGCCGCGCCGCGTCCCCGTCGTCTAGCCCGGCCTAGGACATCGCCCTTTCACGGCGGTAACGGGGGTTCGAATCCCCCCGGGGACGCCAATCTTGTGTGCGTATTCTGTAATGTACCTAAAGCTGCACAAGTACAGCCCATTTTTCACGTAGTATTCACAGCCGCC
>DATGIY010000088.1:0-4224 GCA_035295475.1 Terriglobales bacterium | reverse complement strand
ATCTACCAACAGTGGGTGCAAACCTACCCCCGTGATATCGTTCCCCGCGACAATCTTGCTTTGCGCTACCACGCCATTGGGCAGCAGGATAAAGCCCTTGCCAGCTCGAGCGAGGCTATGCGCATTGACCCTAGAGACGCCTTTGCCTTTCAAAATGTCGCCGACGCTTACTTGCGCCTCAACCGCTTTGAGGAAGCCAGGGCAGTGGCGGAGAAGGCGGTAGAGCAGGACATCGGGTCTTCCGTGCATTTCACGCTCTTCGAACTCGCCTCTATCCGGGGGGATGAAGCTGCACAGCGCCAGCAACTTCAATGGGGTGCTGGCAAAGCATTCGAACCTATCATGGACTGGTTTCAGGCCCGAGCCGAGTGCTCGCGGGGCAAGCCGCAGGCGGCGCGAGCTGATTATGCCCAAAGTGAAAGTGCCGCCCAGCGTCTGGGATACAAGGAATTCGGCGGCGTTATTCTGACCGACCAAGCAAGGTGCGAGGCGGAACTGGGCAATCTCGCCGAGGCGAAGCGCGGCATTGCTGCGGCACTCTCTGCCTCAAAAGATCGCGATACCCAGACCGGAGTCATGCAGGTGCTGGCTCTCACGGGCGATAGTGCGCGCAGCCAGAAAATCGCGGACGAGATGGTCCGCCAGGATCCCACAGATACTTTGCTCAACAAAGTGTTTGCTCCGCTAGCCCAGGCCGAAGGCGACCTGCAGCACAACCAGCCAGCACAGGCGGTGGCGCGTCTGGAAGTGGCCAGGCCGTATGAATGGGGCAGCGGCCCCGCTTCCGCCGGTTACCTGGTCAACTACCTTCGCGCTCAAGCCTATCTCCGTCTGCGTGACGGCGCGAAGGCAGCCGCGGAGTATCAGCAGATTCTCGACCACCGCGGCACCGATCCGCTGGATATTTCTTATCCTCTTTCCAGATTGGGTCTGGCGCGCGCCTACGTCCTGCAGGGCAATGTCCCGGCCGCTAAGTCCGCCTACCAGGACTTCTTGGCCGCCTGGAAGGACGCCGACCCGGACGTCCCTGTTTTGAAACAAGCCAAAACGGAGTATGCGAAACTGCAGTGATGCTCCAGGGCCCAGCTGAGGCGATCACCGAAAGCAACTCGTTCCGCACGCTGCCTGATCGCCTGGCGCCCGGGCTAGACCTGGTACTTATCGGCATCAATCCCGGGCTGTACTCGGTGGAGAAAGGGCATTATTTCGCGCGGAAGACCAGCCGCTTCTGGCCAGCTTTCTCGAGGTCGAAGCTGAGTGGGTCCTTGCGGCGAAAGCTGGGTGTTGATGTTCTTCGTCCCGAGCACGATGCTGAGCTGCCACGCTTCGGAATTGGGCTCACGGACATCGTCAAGCGCCCAACGGCGAACATCGCAGGACTTAGCCAGGCCGATTTCGAAACAGAGGTGCCACGGCTGGTGAAAAAACTGCAGCACTATGCTCCCCGCATGGCATGCTTCCACGGCATCATGGGATACCGGCAATTCCTAAGATTTGCCTTCCAGATCAACCACGCACGAAACGTGCTGGGTCCCCAGCCAGAAAGTATCGGCGCGACCCACCTCTTCGTTGTCCCCAATCCCAGCCCGGCCAATGCGCACTTCACGGTCGAGGCGCAAACTCAATGGTATGACCGAGTGGCGGAGGCTTTGGAACGACGGTAGCGTCCTAACGTGCGTCAGGACGCCACTGTAACAACTCTCCTCTCACCAGCTGTAGTGAGCCGTATAGATGATCGTTTTTTCTCCATCTGCCGGAATTGTTATCGGAAACTCAATCGTCTGGCTGTCCATTTTGTGGAAGGGATCGGACTTGGCTGTAATGTCCCACGTAATCCAGCGATAGAGATGTTCCTGCACGCGGACATTTACCGGTTCTTTCTTGTGATTGCGCACTTTGATTTCGAAAGATTCGTCGAGCATCTGCCGGTTTAGTTCCAGCCGGTAGTCGGTGCGGCGACGTTCTCCCGTGATGTCGAAGGCGTTTCCCGTGTAAACCTGCACTTTTTCGTCGCGAGGCGTGTGATCGATCACGTTTTCACCGGTGAACTCGATTTGCCCATCATTGTTCCGGCGGTAGAAGCGCACTCGCCCCTTGGGCAGGGGCATGCCCAGGTGGTTGGCCTCTGAATTTTCGAACTCGCGCATCACCCAGACCTTGGGGTTGGATTCGGTGCCATAGGACACGTCATTGCGGATATTCTCCCAGCTCCATCCGCGATAGCGGTTGGGATCGAGTTTGACGCCGTCGTAAACATAGATTTGATTGGTGGAGACGTTCGAGGCCCGGATGAACTCCACTTGTTTGGTCTCCCGATCGTGCAGAGTGGTGGGACGGGCCAAGGAGTACAGGTGGTATTCGTCGAAGGCTCTTTCCGTCACGGGCGGGATGACGCCATTCCCAACCTCGGCCGCAAACACGTATACCCCGTTGCGGGTGGTGGTCTGTCCCGGCTGAATCTTATTGACGTCTCCGGCCATCAGCTTGATACGCGCGTTCTCGAAGTCCTTGCCGCTCTGATTGTCCATCGTGACCCAGCCCACGATATCGACCGTATTTCCCTTTTCCGGGGCCACGATGTTGTAGTCGGCCTGCCACGTCAGCCCGCCGGTGACGTACGACAACTCCGCGTGCAATGGTCCGGGCTTGGCTGTGGACAGCAGCCACTGCAGCGTGGGTTTAAGAATCGCGTCGCTGGCCAGGGGAGGGAAGAGCGGCATTCCCGGCAAGCCGAAACGGAGCTTCCCGTCCATTTCGATGATGGGTTGGTCGGCGCCGCCCTGCGAATAGGCCATCTGTGCCTGGTAGTACTGCGGGCCGTACAGGCCCAGGGTCATGGGATTGTGTGGCACGTACCCGCTGCGAATGATCTTCCCCTGTACGACTTCCTCTTTGCCCTCGCGCTGCACCAGGAAATCAATCGTTTTGCCTTCATAGAGCGACAGGAGGAGCGGTTGTGATACCGGATCGGCGCGGTAATTCTGCTCCAGCACCTGGATCGGCTGGCGCCCCGTGGGATCGCGCAGGATCACGGAATCAGGTTCCAGGTGCATGGTGATATCCGTGATGCGCACCGTATTCACGCCGGAGGTCAGGTCCAGCGGCAGGTCCTGACGGACGACCGCGAAGTTCTGGTTATAGATGGTGAGCGAAGGTTGAGAAGGATTCTCGGCGGCAAGGGAAAAGATAGAAAGAGCAAGTACGCAGACTAGTCGGCCAATCACAGGGCCTCCTATACAGAAACTTCAGCTCAGGATGAGCCTGGCTCAGCGTACCTTCTCAGGAACGCGGAAGGTAAGTACCATCTCCGGGACGTTGAGTGGGGTAAGGGCGGGTGGCTTCAGGCAGATGACAGCTTTGCTATTCGGCTTCGGCGCCCTTGCGGGCAGCCTGCAGATCAATGCCCAACTGCTCTGCCTTCTTGTAAAGATGACTGCGCTCCAGTCCCAGGGCTTTGGCGGTGTTGGTGACGTGAAACTGGTTGCGCCGCAGTTCGGCCAGGATAGTTTGCCGCTCAAAATCGTCCACGCGCTCGGCCAGGGTGCCAGATGCGCCGGATGCCAAACCCTCGGCCTGAGCTTTGGGCAAGGCCAGCTGCACGCCGTCGAAGTCAACCGCGCCATCCGGCGACAGCAGAATCAGGCGCTCCACCAGGTTGCGCAGTTCGCGCACGTTTCCCGGCCAGGAATAATTCTGCAAGGCCGCGACCGCTTCAGGTGAAAACGAAGCCTCTTTCCAGCCGTTTTGCGCGCATACCTGGCGGGCAAAATGAGTGATCAGGGTGGGAATGTCGTCGCGGCGCTCGCGCAACGGCGGCAGCACCAGCGGGAAGACGTAGATGCGATGGAACAGGTCCTGGCGGAACTTGCCCTGCGCTACCAGCTTCTCGAGGCTGCGGTGCGTGGCCACGATGACCCGCACGTCCACGGCCACCGGTTTATCGCCGCCAATGCGTTCTACCTCATTTTCCTCCAGCACGCGCAGCAGCTTGGCTTGCATAGCCAGAGGCATGTCGCCAATCTCGTCGAGGAAAAGCGTGCCGCGCTGCGCCTGCTCGAACTTGCCGATGTGGCGTCCCGCGGCTCCCGTGAATGAGCCTTTTTCGTGGCCGAACAGCTCCGATTCGATCAGCTCAGCGGGTACGGCAGCGCAGTTGACGGTCACAAACGGGCCGCCAGCTCGCGGACTGCGCTCATGCAGAGTGCGCGCCACCAGTTCTTTGCC
>DATGIY010000087.1:0-2018 GCA_035295475.1 Terriglobales bacterium | reverse complement strand
TCCCGGGGCGGAAGCAGTGCCTTGATGCTTGCACAACAGCATCGTTAGCAACGCCGCATCCGTGTAGCATGCTTGCCACAAAACCGGCCCAGGGACAGGAGCTCGGCCTATGGGGCCAAGGATGCTCACCTTCGCATTTGGATGGGGGCCTTGATCCGGCATTAAAAACCGGGAGGTTGGAGAAAAGCGCAGCGTCTGCTTCTTGCCGGGTGGTATTGCTGGTGATTGTTTTCGCCACTTGGCGACTCGCCCTCTGGTCATGCCGGAGTCGCTACTCTGTAGCTGTTTGAGTTGCAAGCAGCGATCCGGTAAGCCAATGTGCAGGGGGGCCACAGCTGCTATTGCTGCGAAAGGATCGGAAATGTCAGTTCCTGTTTTGGCTGCGTTCTCGGTTGCCGCGAACTAAACTGGAACGTCCAGATGCGCAAACCTGAACACGTGGTTTTGGGAGTGGATATTGGCGGCACCAAGGTGGAGGCCGGCCTGGTCAACGCCGCCGGCGAGATTCTGCTCACCGCTCGCCGCCGCATGATGGTCAGCAAGACCGCCGAGGACGCATTGCGCTGCGTTACCGAAGCAATTGCGGCCGTGCTCAGCAATCGCCGCACTCCTGCCATCTCCGGTATCGGCATCAGCGTGCCCGGCTGGGTGGATTCGCAACGCGGCGTGCTGCTAAGCGCCACCAACCTGCCTTGCTGGCGAAACTATCCCCTGGCGGGGAAACTTCAGCAACACTACAAATTGCCCACCCGCCTCGCCAATGACGCCAATGTCGCGGCGCTGGCCGAGGCCGTCTGGGGGGCGGGAGTCGGTTACAGGAACGTGTTCTATGTCAGCCTGGGCACTGGGATTGGCACTGGCCTGGTGTTGCAAGGCAGTCTCTATTACGGGCGCACGGGAGCGGCGGGCGAGGGCGGGCACATGAGCATTGATTTGCACGGCCCGCAGTGCGCCTGCGGCAAGCGCGGCTGCATCGAGATGTATGCCTCCGGCCGCGCCATCGGGCTGCGCGCCCGCGAATTGCTGGGACACAATTCCCGCAGTCAGATCCTGCAATTAGCGGACGGCAAGCTGGATGCCGTAACCTCCGCCATAGTAGGCAAGGCGGCATTGCAGGGCGACGCTCTGGCCAACGAGATACTGCGCGAAGCGGCGGACTATCTCGCGCTCTGGCTGGGCAATATTATTGATCTTCTCGAACCTGAGGTCATCGTGATTGGCGGTGGGCTGGGCGAACTGATGGGTTCCTTCTTCAATTACATTCGCGGGCGTCTGGAAACATCTGCCATCAGTCCCAGCCGGCAACAGATTCCCATTCTGAGCGCGCTCTACGGCGCCGAATCCAGTCTGGTCGGTGCCGCGGCACTCAGTCTGCGCCAGGGCACGATCGGGGCAGGGCATTCGCGCAAGGCCGCGCGCGGGAAATAGCGGCGTTTGCTGCGGGTTCCCGCGGCGCAGCCGACGCAGGCCTTCGCTAATCGACGCCCGCCGCCGAAGTTTTCCGGATCGACAGTACTTTGTATCGTAAAGCGATGTCGTGACCCGATATGTGCCCTTTGAATTGAATTTATATTTGTGTCAATATGACCAGTCGCGTGCGCATGCCTCGCTTACAAACCGTCTTGGCGTGGGTGTTAATTTTCGCCATTGTGGTAATTGTGATTGCGCCCTCGGTGGACCTTGACCCCGCGGCCATGCGGGCCCAGCAGGCGGCTATGATGGCCATGGCCGCGCTCGCCGCGGCTGGTGTTGCTTTAGCGACCTTGCTGCTGCCCATTTCGTTGTCCGTGGTCCCGGCGACGCAGGCGCCAGCCGCTGCTTCTCTGCACTGTCTTCTCGATCTCATCTGTAGCCGACTTTGCTAGTCCTTCCCGAACCTCTCCCCGAATGTTTCTGCGGGCTGATCCTCTAACCGGTCGATCAAACAAGGGGCACAAAAGGTTGTGGGAAAAAATAAAAAAAACGGAAGCAAGAGAAACCTGACAGGACGTGGTCAAGAAAGGATTGCTGGCCTTTCT
>DATGIY010000086.1:0-7927 GCA_035295475.1 Terriglobales bacterium | reverse complement strand
ATGCATAAACGTCGGGGTTGTCCATCAGCTTGCGGGTAGCATCCGGGTGCCGGGGTGTTCCCATGCCGGCATATTGTCCCTGCCAGTAACTTACGTCATTGACCCCTAACGCATAGTGGGCATAGGTCACACGCCCTGCCTCGCCAATGGTTGGTCTCCCCAGTTGCAGGGAGATTGCCAAGATGAACGGGCTGCAAAGAAGGAGAAAAACGGCACAGCCGACTGCACTCCGCGCCAGGGCTTGGCGTCGGCGCGGAGAGGCCAGCCAGCCTGCAGCCAAAAACACCAGCCCCATGGGGAACATCGGAGCTTTGATCAAATACCCCAGTGCCAGGATCGCACCGAGAACGGTGTAGGCCCGGAGGGTATCGCTTCCGGATGCAATACGGACAATGATTCCCGCTGCCACGAAGAGGATCACGTCTACGCAGAGATCAGGCGTAACGCCGGTAACCGGCACGAGGAATGTATGTACTGCGAGAAACAGCACATAGCCGATGGTCCACCAGGTCCAGGGGTCCAGTCCGGTGCCACTGAACCGAGATAGGCTACGATACTGGATCACCCCCGCCAGCAGATATTCAAAGGCAAACAGCGCAAGAACAAAAACGAGTACGTTAACCAGGTGAACTACCGTCGATTCCCAGTACGGCGATACATGGAACGGGACCAGAAATGCCCCTAATAGCCAGGAATATCCAGCGCCCCAATAAGGATTGATTGCAATCTTCCATTGTCCACGCATGTAGGCGTAGGCCATGTCCAGATAGGAGATACCGTCCACTCCCATGGCGAAGCGATTCACCCAATTAGAGGCGGCGGCCAATAGAACAGCGCCCACACGAAAGCCCCACTTCAGCTTGGTGAGCGAGGCTTGGTCAGCAGGCCCCCTGTATGCCGCAGGCGTAACGATGGGGAACTGCGAAGTCCGCGTCGTCAAAACAACCTCCGATTGATGTCGCCGGAGGCCGCGGAAGCACGCACGCTAAATGAGTGCCGTCCCGCGGCGACAGTGCATGCCATCATGAGGGATCTCCCGGAATCTACGGACGCCGTCATGCCAATCGAATCCTAAGCTTAGCTATTTGCGTGCTAGCCCGAGCACACTGAGGAAGAAACTCGAGAGGAGAATCTGGCAGCCGAGCGTCAAGGCCAGCACGGAAGGGGTCACGGTGCGCAAGACGACGCTGACATTAAGAGGCCCAAAGTTGCGACTGCTCCACACGTGGACCGCATAGAAAGACCCCCCCAACCCAACCAGGATCAGGATGGCGCCGATAGCCAGTCCCACCTCCAGAGTTATGACTTTAAGAAATCGGTCCAGCCGCGGATCGCTGGGCAGCAGACCTTCGGTGATAGCGAAAATCTTGCTGAAAACCGCAAACGTAACCGCCTGGAAGCCAATCAGCACGGCCACCATGGCGTAAAGCAAAGTGTGCACATCGAAGGTCAGGCCGCCCAAAGTACGCGAATGGGGCAACAGCCACGTCCCGACCGCGAGGCCGGCGATCATGAGCAGGATGCCCGGATAAAGAAAAAGCCAGCGCGGGCTGTACAACAGCATGAAACGCAAATGCCGCCAGCCATCGCGCCATGTGCGCAGGTGGGGCGCCCGATCGCGCCCGTCCGGAGACAGAGTGGTCGGCACCTCCGTAACGCGCAGCCCCATCAAAGTTGCTTTGACTACCATTTCGCTGGCGAATTCCATGCCGGTCGTGCGCATGTTCAGTTTTTCGTACGCCGCCTTGGAAAAACCTCGCAGCCCACAATGAAAGTCACCAATGGGGCTGCGAAAGAAGATCCGCCCCAGAAACGAGAGTACTGGGTTGCCCAAATACCTATGCAGCGGTGGCATAGCCCCAGGTTTGATTCCGCCCTGAAAACGGTTGCCCATTACGAGGTCATAGCCCTGGCGCAATTTTTCAAGGAATAGGGGAATATGATTGAAATCGTAGCTGTCGTCGGAATCACCCATGATCACGAACGTCCCCGTTGCGGCCGCGATTCCGCCCATCAGAGCGTTGCCGTATCCGCGACGCTCGATATGCGCGACCTTGGCGCCCAGTTCGAGCGCCAGTTCCGGTGAACCATCGGTACTGCCGTTGTCCGCGATAATGATTTCGCCTGCGATGCGCTGCGATTCGAAGGTCCGGCGGATCTTCTCAATACAGACCTTGAGAGTCTGCACCTCGTTCAAACAGGGCATGACCACCGAGACTTCGCACGGACGAGCCTCTGGGTTTGGAAGCTCGTGGGAAACCAGCGTGGGATTAGCCGACACTAGCACAGTAAGAAGCTAAGAATGAATTAATAACGTACATCCGTCAAGCCCACGACCGTGCCATAGAAGGAACGACTTGAGCGGTTGAGGATGGTAGCAAGTCTGCGCAGGCAGTTACCTTAGTCACCCTGATCGCTGACGAGGTGAAACTGTTGCTCTGCGGCGCAAAGCTTTTCACGGAATGAAGTTCGTGCAGAAGCCCTAGAAGGGTGGCAAGTGGAAGCCGACGTGCAAGAGTAGGTAGACCAACTCCGATGGGGTGCACGGTCGAGCTGTTCACCGGGCAGGCATGACCTGCTGACACTGTGCCAAGGCGGGGCTTGGGGGTACAAAGATCATTCAGTGGCGATGAGATAATGTAGGCTGCATCGGCCCCAAAGGCAGAGTCCCACGGCCGGGAGAAAGAAGGGATGAAAGTCGACACCGACAAGCAAGTGGAGAAAAACGAGAGTGCTGACAACTACCAGCGCTACGTAGAGAAGCGCGCTGCCAACAATGCATACTGGAGCACCCGTGCGCTGAAACATGGGACTAGCCTGTCGGCAACGGCGACGACGGATTGGATCCGCGCAGCCACGCTGAAAAGGCTGAAGAGGCTGGTGTCACCCGGCTGCGCCACCCTGGAAATCGGCTGTGGAAACGCGTCCAGTCTGCTTGGACCTCTGTCCCACTATTGTTCGGCCTATGGCGCTGATCTGACGGAGGAGATGCTGGCCGTGGCGCGCCGACACCACGAGAAACTGAAAGGGCTGGTCCGCGCCGACGTCTGCTGGCTGCCTTTCCGGGATAAAAGTTTCGATTTGGTCTATACGAGCCGCTGCCTGATCAATGTGCTGGATCGCGAAATGCAATTCCTGGCTTTGCGCGAAGCGTCCAGAGTCGCGAAGCCGCAAGGAACGGTGGTTCTGATCGAAAATTTCCAAGAGCCAGTTGATCGGCTCAATCATGCCCGGACGAGATGGCATGCCGGAGAACCGCAAATTGACACGCACAATCTACAGCTGAACTTGAGCGAGACGCTGTCGTACTACCGGCAGCTCGGTTGGGATCCAGTCAGGGTGTATAGCAACTCCCTGGCGACTTTCACCTCACAGATTCTGGTTGTGGGAATAACCCGCCGCGACCGGCCGCGATTAGAGCGTGTGTTGAGTCCCTTATACGCTGGACTTAACGCGGTCGAGGACAGAGTAGGAGGGCGCCTGCCGCTATTCGGTAAAGACACCATGGTCGTCTTCAAGAGGGCACGGACAACGTAAGCTTCGGGCAACTTGCGAGACCGATTGACTTCTGTATTAGCAGGACTGCGAAACCGACCGCACAACGCCTTCCCTGGATCACCGAACAGATAATCGGAACACCCCCCTGGCATACGGCAGGAGCGAGGAGCATCATTTCGGGCCTGATGCTCCTCGACCCGCTGTTGCGATTTAATTACAGGCTGCGACGCCTTCGTAGCTCGTTAATCCTGCCTGTGCAATGGCTACGCAGGGGTCGGCCATGTGGATGTGGGCGGTGATGGGTGTGCCATTCACCAGGGGAATGTTGGCGAAGGGATAGACCTGGTAGCGATACTGGCTACAGTTGCCGGAGCAAGGTCCGGCCACTCGCACGCCTGGCTGGGAAGCGATCCAGGCCCAGAACGGATCGGTTGTACCGCGATAGGCATAGGCCTGTCCGGTTTCCAGATTGCCAATGCCAACGGTCAGACTCTGCGGTCCGGTCGCATCGAGGTAGCCGCCATAATGCGCCATGGCGGTAATAATGGCGTTTTGCCAGGTGGGCAGTTGCATGTTGGCAATCTGCTTGTCAGTGTAGTCGAGGAAAATAAGGGCCCCGTTGGGCGGGCGGTTGGTATCGGACACGCCGATACTGGAACACAGTTGGGCGGACGATCCGCCGTTAGAGGTGTTGGGAAACACCATACGATTGTGATCGTTCGTGCAGTGGTAGGAGAGGCGCAGAGCGTGGGAAATGACGCCGTTCATGATTTCTTTTTGCAGAACGATTCCAGCAACTGCGCTTATTAATGTCGGATTGGCATTATTGTTGGGATATCCGCCAAACGTGTTCGAGTTGCTGGCCCAATCGGCGTCATAAATACTCTCGACTGAGCACCCCGTCCAGGTCCGCACGGTGCAGGCATTTTGGGCGGAAGTTGCCGAACAGTTGCCGAGCGAGTAGTACGGCTTGGCGTAAACATAGCCTTCCAGAATCAGCCCGTGGACGTGATCCATGATGGCGATGGCTTCATCACTTACATTGTTTTGGGTAAATTGGGCATTGTTTGGCGCCTGAAAGGTAATGCCGTTCAGCGAGGGTGCGCTGACACACGACAACCGGTACCAGGGATCGGACTTCGAGGAATGGTAAACCGGAAGTCCCAAGTCATTGCGGCCGGGCGTTGCCCATTGCATTTCGCTCACCGTATTCCAAGCCGAGCCCGTCAGCAAGTTAATGGCGCCGCAATCGGTGAGGGCGCAGTCGGCGATGGCATCCCCGTTGGAATAGAGGTGATTAGTCGGGCCACCATTGCCGGCGTTGGGCAGAGGCTTGGTCAGGAGGCTGGTCAGGCTGCTGGAGTATAGGGATGTCTGCTGCGCTGAAACCGAAATAAGCGGAATTGCCAAGAAACACATGCACAGGGCAGTGCGAAAGCGCATTATTAAGCTCCTTTTAAATTGATTGGCCAGGAGACAGCAACAACGCGTTGGAGATTACCGACCGGTATAACCGACGATGGCGCTGGAATGCAGTGGCTGGATAATACGGAGACGGCCGGATGCACCCAATTGGGATAACACCCTAACCCAGTTCAGATTGAGACCTTAAAGCAGAGGCAATTCAACCGAGCTCACTGTCGTTGTGGCAAAACTCAACAGAATCAGTAGCTGGGAGCGCGGGAGCGAGAAGCGCGCAACGTGAACCACAGAAGGAGCAGAGCGGCGGCCGGCATCACCGCCTGCAAACAGATCTGCAAAGCGGCAATCCGGATATGAGCTAAGGCGAATTGCGGCAGCAAAGTGCCGGTCACAAGAGTAGCCAGCAAGAGTAGAGAATAATAAGTTCGCGAAGGACGGAGAAATTCATTGTTGGTCCATAACAGCAAGAGCGGCAGCACCAAAATGACATAACTGTGCCGCCAAACGATGGGGGATAGCAGAACGCTGGCGATGGCCAGCGCAATAAGCTCAATAGCGAGCCTTCGCGTTCCCCTTTCCCTGGTTTTCCAGAAGAAAACAAGCAGAGCAACATATCCGAGCAGACACAAGCCCTTGAATGATGCACATACCCAGGCAGGCATGGTGAGGTCGGCACGAATGGCATCCGCCGGCTGCAGCAGGACCCCTCCCGAAACAATGCTCTGTAACAGGGTCGCCACACTCACGTTGGTGGCGAGCGGGTAGCCGCACCCCATCGTGGGTAGCACCCGTGCAAAATAAATAACGTGGTTTTGCCAGCCCAAACCCCAGATGCTCGCCATCAGAAAGAGGACACACCACCCCACATAGGCAAGCAGCCATTTCCATTGACGCCGGAGGAGAAATAGAGGCAGCACGATAACGGGAGTTAACTTCACCATGGTTCCTAAAGCAAAGCACAGGGCCGACAAAGCAGGGCGAGTTTTCAATAAAAAATAGATGCCCAAGGTCCAGAGCAGAAGTATAAAAGTTCCAAGTTGCCCGAGGGATGCGGTTTCGATAAAAGGAAAAAACGAGACTGCTCCTACGCTGGCCAGAAAAGCCACAGGCAATGAAAGCTCCGCCCCGACACAGCACAGCCCAAACACAACCGCGGCGAGCAACATTAAAGTATTGAGCTCGCGCCAGATGAAATATGCCATCTGGGGCGAGAGATAGGCCATGGGACTCACAAGGAGAGCAAAGAATGGCGGATAAATGTAGTTCTGCACCGGGGAAAATCCGGCAGACTTGGCCGTTTGTCCCCAGGGCGTATTGGGATCGGCGTGACGTCCGGTAGGATTCGAATAAACCGATCCGAAATCGGGGTAGTAAAGCATAACACCCGACTGATGCGCGATCTTGGCAGCCGTGTAGTAAACCGCGAAATCGTAGTAAGAGACATCCCGTTGCTGGCCATCACTGGAAAGGATGTGACTTTCGCGCTGGGCGTAGGCCACGACGAAAAGCAGGACGACGGCTAGACACGCCCAGCGCTTACCTGCACTGCTGGACGCCGAAGGTGTAGCGCTGGCTGGCTGAGGTGTGGCCAACACGAAGGGTTTAATGATGCCAATTTGCCCGTCCAGTCAACCACAGAAAAGAGCGGGAATCAAGGCTAGAACGGAAGCAGAATCTAGCTGGACATTCCCCGAGGGACCGCCTTCTTGATGAGGGTGCAGCGAACAATGGAAGTCAAGAACTCGCGCGTCAAGCGCGAATGGAAGGGACGAGCGGAGTGAATCGGCACGGCATCAAAACTGGCAAACTGAAACGGGCTATCACCAACGACGTTTTCAAAGCGGCGGATCGTCATGCGATTCAAACCACCGTCCACTTCGGAAAATCTTCGGAAATGCTCGTGGTGGATCTCGCTCCGCCAGCGCAAGAGCGCCTTTTCCGTGAAGATGACGTGTGCCCAGGGAAAGGGAGAAAAGCGGTGGCCGCCATAAGGGTGATACCACGTGGGACCAAAAGAGATGAGGACTCGGCCGTCGGGCTTGAGCAGCCTGTCCATGATCTGCAAAATGGAAGCCGGATCGCTGAAGTGTTCAAAAGAATCGAGGCTCATAATCAGGTCTGCCCGGGTATCGGTCTTCGTTTCGAAGTGACAGACTTGATCGACATTGTTTTGCTTTGCGAGCTTGCGGGCCTCCGCCAGGACCCACTCGCGAATGTCAATACCGATCACGCAGCGGGCGCCGCGCTGGGCTATTTCCACAGTAGTGGCGCCGAATCCGCAGCCGAAATCAATGACCACCCGGTCCTTGATCTCATCCCAGACCTGTTTACCAAACAGGACCTCCAGCTTACTGCGCCCGCGGTATGCGGTCTCCTCCCGCTTACCACTACTCGCGTCCGGACTGAGGACGCGAAGGAGTTGATAGCCCAATTCTCCGCCGATGAACATGTGCCTTTAAGGTAGAGCTTACCCCGATGCGATTTGATCGTTGCGGCCGGGCCCCTGGCAGCCACGTGGCGTAGTCGCTATAAGGGCACAGCTTTCTCGGGACCGTTCCGGTCCATCTCCTTTGCCGGAATCAGCGTTTGGCGAGTGGGGAGAAGCGGCCAAAACCCTGCACTATACTAATCTTTTTATTCTATGATGACAGGGACGTCAAGGTTACTGCAGGTAATCCGGTCAATCGGCCGCTGGCTGTTAATTTTGTGGCTTGCCTGCTTTTCTAACGGGCTTGCTGCCAGCCCTAAGCAACACCATCCCCCACAGCACAAGCAGCGGTGGTGCGGAGACGCGGGCGGCTACACGATCACGGCACAACAACCCACCAGTTGCGAATTTTATCCAGCGGCATTTCTCAACCAACCCCTGACCGGAGATGTGAAAAAGCACATCCTGCCGGATTCCGACAAAATAATAAATCACGTGCTAGACGCCTCCGGCTGGGACAGTCCAGTAATGGTGCTGGCGAATCCGGGCAGACACCCTAGCGCAACCGGAGCACCCATC
>DATGIY010000085.1:0-6069 GCA_035295475.1 Terriglobales bacterium | reverse complement strand
GCACGTTGTAGCCGTTCATCCACATGAAGCGGGCCAGCGCGTCTCCGATGGAGTAATTGCGCACATGACCCATGTGGAGCGCGCCCGAAGGATAGGGCAGCATCTCCAGAACGTAATACTTGGGTCGATTGGAGCCGGCTTCGGCTCGGTAGAGCGCGGGATCCTTCTGCCAGCGCTCGAACCATTTCTGCTCCAGCCGCTGGGCATCGTAGCGCTCGTCGCGGGCTTCGGGTTGGGTAGGGTTGTTGGGCATGATCTGGAGACCATGAACTATGTTTGAATCTTCGATTTTACACGGGTCGGTTATCCCCGCCACGTACTTCAAAACCGGAAGCAGAATCAAGGAAGAACGTATTCATAGCCAATGAACAAAGAAAGAACGGGTTGACTAGCCCCGGCCGAGAGCCGAAGGCCGATAGCCTCCCACGTCCAATTCTTCTTTCCGCCTCCGATGGTTTATCCTGTGCGGCTCGGTTTCGCGGAGGTGTCCGTGATGCGATTGTCTCGTATGGCGATGTTTGCCACCGCCCTTCTGACGGTGTCTTCCTTCCCGACATTCACCTATTGCCAGCAGATTCCCGAAACCTTGTACCAGCAGATGCGCTGGCGCATGATTGGCCCGTTCCGCGGCGGGCGCACGCGCGCCGCCACCGGCGTCCCCAACCAGCCCAATGTTTTCTATATAGGACAGGGCGATGGCGGGGTGTGGAAGTCGGATGATTACGGCCGCACCTGGAATCCCATTTTCCATGGCGAGCCCACGCAGTCCATCGGCGCCATCGCAGTGGCCGACTCCGATCCCAATATCATTTATGTCGCCAGCGGCGAAGGCCTGCACCGCCCCGACCTCTCCGTGGGTGACGGCATCTACAAATCCACCGACGGCGGCCACACCTGGACCCATCTCGGCCTGCGTGACAGCCAGCAGATCCCCGCGCTCGCCGTGGACCCGCATGACCCTAATCGCGTCTTTGCCGCTGTGCTGGGGCATCCCTACGGCCCCAGCAGCGAACGCGGCATCTTCCGCTCCACCGACGGCGGCCAGACCTGGCAAAGAGTGCTGTACAAGGATGAGAACACCGGCGGCTGCGACATCGAGATCGACCCCTCCAATCCCAACGTGCTCTACGCCTGCCTGTGGGAGGCGCGCGAAGGCCCGTGGGAGGACAACAATCTGTTCAATGGCACCGCCGGCGGCCTGTTCAAATCCAGCGACGGCGGCAACACCTGGCAGCAGCTGACCAACGGCCTGCCCAAAAATCTGAGCCAAGTCAACGTGGCGATCGCCAACAGCCAGCCCAGCCGCCTCTATGCCACCGTGGCCACCACGGCGCCGGGCGACTACGAATCCGCCGCCGGGTTGGGCTTTTATCGCTCCGATGATGCGGGCCAGACCTGGTACGAGGTCACCAAGGATCCGCGTCCCGCCATGCGCATTGGCGGCGGCGACTTGCCCGTGCCCAAGGTGGATGGCAAGAATCCCGACGTGGTCTACAGCACCAGCATCGTGACCATGCGCTCCAACGACGGCGGCAAAACCTGGACCGGCATTCGCGGCGCGCCCGGCGGCGACGATTACCAGAACATCTGGATCAACCCGGAGAATCCCAACATTATTCTGCTGGTCAGCGACCAGGGCGCGATTGTCAGCGTCAACCGCGGCCAGACCTGGAGCTCCTGGTACAACCAGCCCACGGCGCAGCTCTACCACGTCAGCGCCAGCAACGATTTCCCCTACAAGGTCTGCGCCGGCCAGCAGGAGAGCGGCTCGGTGTGCACGCTAAGCCGGGGCAACGACGGCGAAATCACCTTCCGCGACTGGCATCCCGTGGGCGTGATCGAGTACGGCTATGTCGCACCCGATCCGCTCGATCCCGACATCATCTACGGCGCCGGCCGCACTGAGGTTTCCAAATATCACTGGAGCACCGGCCAGGTGCAGAACATCACGCCCATTCCCCTGCGCAGCGGCAAGTACCGCGCCGACCGCACCCAGCCCATCCTGTTCTCGCCGCTTGACCCGCACACCATGTACTACGCCGCCAACATGCTCTTTAAGACAACCGACGGCGGGCAGTCCTGGCAGACGATCAGCCCCGATCTCAGCCGCCAGAGTCCCGGCGTGCCTGAAAGCGTGGGCCGACTGGTGAATCCCAAGGCGGGCGAGCAGCGCGGCGTCATTTACGCCCTGGCGCCCTCGTTCAAAAATATAAACACCATCTGGGCCGGCACCGATGACGGCCAGATCTGGATCACGCGCGACGGCGGCAAACACTGGAGCAACATCACTCCGCCCGAGCTCACGCCCTGGAGCAAGGTCACGCAGATCGAAGCCTCCCATTTCGACGACCAGACCGCCTACGCCTCGGTCAGCCGCTTCCGCATCAATGACCTAAAGCCTTACATTTATCGGACTCGCGACAGCGGCAAGAGCTGGCAGCTCATCGTCAACGGCCTGCCGGACAACGCACCCGCTGACACAGTGCGCGAGGACACCGTCCGCAAGGGGCTGCTCTTTGCCGGCACTGAAACCGGCGTGTACGTGTCTTTTGACGACGGCGACCAGTGGCAGTCTCTGCAGCTCAACCTGCCCCACACTTCCATGCGGGACTTGGCGATTCACGGCAATGATCTGATTGTTGCCACCCACGGCCGCTCGTTCTGGATTCTGGACGACATCTCGCCCCTGCGCCAGGTGACGTCCGCGGTTGCCAATTCTCCCGCCCACCTGTTCCATCCAGCCGAGGCCTACCGCGTGCGCCGCGATACTAATACCGACACACCCTTGCCCCCCGATGAGCCCGCCGGTCAGAATCCGCCCGACGGCGCCATCATTGACTACTACCTGGGCCAGTCCACGTCGGGCCCGGTCACACTGGAGATTATGGATTCCGAGGGCCACGTGGTGCGCCGCTACGCCAGCACCGACAAACCGCCGGTTACTGAAGAGGAATTAAAGAAGCAGCTCATCCCCTTGTACTGGATTCACATGCCGCAGGTGCTCTCCGCCGATGCCGGCCCCCATCGCTGGGTCTGGGACCTGCACTACACCACGCCGCAAGCCACGCACTATTCGTATCCCATTTCCGCGGTGCCGCACGACACCCCCCGGGTCCCGCTAGGCCCCCGCGCCCTGCCCGGTCAATACACCGTGCGTCTCACCGCCGAGGGCAAGAGTTACACCGCACCACTCACGATAAAGATGGATCCGCGGGTGAAAACGCCACTCGCGGGCCTCGAGCAGCAATTCCAGGTGGAGACGCGCCTCGCATCGATGATGACGCAGGCGGCTGACGCCATCGTGCAGGCGCATTCCGCCGCCGACCAACTGCACAAGCTTGCCGCCCAAGCCGGCGGATCCGCCAAGGCTTCAATCACCGCGTTTGAGAACAAGCTCACCGACATCGTGGGCAAGCCCGGCGGATTCGCTGCCCCACCTTCGACAGAGATCACCCTCAATCGCATCAACGGCGACGTAGCCACACTCTACGGGGACGTCGACCGAGCCGATGCGGCTCCCAATGTCGCCCAGGTGAATGCCATGGCGGAAACGGAACGCAACTTTGGCTCGATAATGCAGCGCTGGAACGCGCTTAGGAACACCGACCTGCCTGCGCTCAACCGCCAATTGCGCGGCGCCAATCTGCCGGAAATTCAATTGCGGTTGGCGGAGGCGGGTAGCGCACCGCAATAGTCGCGGCGTATGCCGAGGGCCTTTGAGGCCCGAAGCATTTCGCGTGCACCAGGGAATGCACAGCCCCCGGCCTTTTGCCGGAGATATGCCATCCGAATTACGGGCTTCAGCCCCGGAGAAATTGCCTATGAGCCGCTTTTTCCAAACCCTCGTGATTGCCACGCTGGCCTGCACCGTCGCCCTGGCTGCGCCCAAACCGCTGCACATTTACGCCATCGACGTCGAAGGCGGGCAGGCCACGCTGCTGGTCAGCCCCAGCGGCCAGTCGCTGCTTGTGGATACGGGCTGGGCCGGCTTCGGCGGCCGCGACGCGGATCGCATTGTAGCCGCCGCCAAGGCCGCCGGGATCAAGCAGATCGATTATCTGGTCGTCACCCACTATCACCACGACCACGTGGGTGGCGTGCAGCAACTCGCGCAGCGCATCAAGATCGGAACCTTCCTTGACCATGGTCCCAATCGGGAGAATTCCGATATCACGCGCCAGGACTATGCTACCTACCAGAAAGTGATCGCCCACGCTCGTCATCGGGTCCTCAAACCCGGTGATCGTATTCCGCTTGAGGGTTTAAACGTCGAGGTGCTGACCGCCGACGGCGAGCACATCGCCGGCGCCTTGCCCGGTGCGGGCCAGCCCAATCCTTATTGTGCGGGCGAACCGCAGCCGCCCACCGACCCCAGCGAGAACGCTCGCTCCGTGGGCATGCTGATCACCTACGGCAAATTCCGCTTCCTCGACCTGGGCGACCTCACTAAACAAAAAGAGCTGGCGCTAGTCTGCCCCAACAATCGGATTGGCACCGTGGATTTGTATCTGGTCACGCACCACGGCATGGATCTATCGAACGACAAGGCGCTGGTAGACGCGGTGCACGCCCGCGCCGCGATCATGGACAACGGCGCCCACAAGGGTGGCAGTCCCGCCGCCTGGCAGATCGTGCACGATGCCCCCGGCATGCAGGACCTGTGGCAACTGCACTACGCAGTGGACGCCGGCAAGCAGCACAATTCCCCGGATCAGTTTCTCGCCAACCTGGGTGAGACCGATACGGGCCACGACATCGAAGTCACCGCCGAACGCGACGGCAGCTTCACCGTGCTCAATACGCGCAACGGCTTCAAGAAGACGTACAAGTAACCGTGCGGCAATTAGCAGTTGGCCATTTCACATACTCTGTTCCGCGGAATCCTATATTGCAGACGAACGCCAGTGGCTAAATGCCAAGTGCCAATTGCTAAATGCCTGCTTCCGGCCAGCTCGATCTCGAAACCACGCTGGTGCGCACCCTCACCCGCCGCCTGATTCCCTTTCTCTTTTTGCTTTACATCGTCGCCTACCTTGACCGCATCAATGTGGGCTTCGCCGCCCTGCAAATGCAGGGCCAGCTGCATTTGAGCGATGAAGTTTATGGCTTCGGCGCCGGGCTGTTCTTTGCCGGCTATTTCGTGTTTCAAGTGCCCAGCAACCTGCTGCTGGAGCGTGTAGGCGCGCGCCGCTGGCTGGCTGCGCTGATGGTGGCCTGGGGCCTGATTTCCAGTTCCATGATTTTTGTGCGCACTGCCCATGAGTTCTATGCTCTGCGCTTTGCCCTGGGCCTGGCGGAGGCCGGCTTTTTCCCTGGCGTCATTCTCTATCTGAAAAATTGGTTTCCGGCCACGGCGCGGGCGCGCACTGTGGCCCGCTTTATGACCGCTGCCCCGCTTTCCGGAGTGGTGGGCGGCCCCATCTCCGGCGCTCTGCTCGGCTTGCACCACGCCGGCCTCGCGGGCTGGCAATGGATGTTCCTCATGGAAGGCATACCGGCCGTCGTGCTGGGCGGCCTGGCGGCCTGGTACCTCACGGATCGCCCCGAAGAAGCCGCCTGGCTCTCGCTTGAACAGCGCTCTTGGCTGCTGGACAACTTGCGCCAGGAGCGCCAGCAAACCGCTGCGATCACCCGCACCAATGTCTGGGCTGCTGTTTTTCACCCTGGAATTTGGCTGCTGGCGCTGGTTTACTTCGGGCTGAACACCGTTTCCTATGGCGTAAGCCTGTGGCTGCCCAACCTGATCCGCAGCCTTTCCGGCGTCAGCAACTTCGTGATCGGACTGCTCTCCGCCATTCCCTACATAGCTGCCGCCATCGCCATGGTCCTGGTCGGATTGCATTCCGACCGCTCCGGCGAGCGCCGCTGGCACACCGCTCTTCCCGCTTTCGCGGGCGCCGCCGCCCTGTTGCTCGCCGCCCAAGCTAGTTCCGTCACTCCCATGATCGCCGGCATTACGGTCGCGGTGCTGGGTGTGTTTTCCATGATGGGTCCGTTCTGGGCCATGCCCACCAGCCTGCTCACAGGCACGGCTGCGGCTGCCGGCATCGCTCTGATCAACTCGGTCGG
>DATGIY010000084.1:0-7709 GCA_035295475.1 Terriglobales bacterium | reverse complement strand
CGCTGATTCCACAGCGTGTGGTTCCCTGGTCGATCTCGGTTGTGAATTCCGAGGGCCCAGGTCATCCGCGTGAAATCTGGCACAGCGGGAATCGGCCCGACGATTCCGTTCCGCCGGAGTATTTCGAGGACCTGGCGTTCCACTTTGTGGGCGATCGCATCCTGTTTTCCTCCGAGCAGGATGGCCGCAATCACCTGTATTCCATTTCCGCCGCGGGCGGAGAGCCGAAACTGCTCACCGCCGGGGCCTTCGATGTCGAAGATGTGACCATCGCTCCCGACCACAGCACGGTCCTGTTCACGTCCAACCAGAACGATGTAGATCGCCGGCACATCTGGCGCGTGCCGCTCGATGGCAGCAGCGCGCAGAGAGCGGTGACGCGCGGTGAAACGATCGAATGGTCGCCGGTGGAAACGCCGGACGGCACCCTCGTTTGCCTGGGCTCCAGCGCCACCACTCCTGCCATGCCCTATCGTGTCACCTCCGGCGGACGGGAGATGATCGCGTCCCAGGCCTTGCCGGCAGATTTCCCCTCCGGCCAGCTGGTCGCTCCTCGACAAGTCATATTTAAAAGCGGCGACGGGCTGAAAATTCACGGGCAACTTTTTGTCCCGCGCGGCCGCAGCACGCCCGGTCCCGCCTTGCTGTGGACCCATGGTGGTCCCATTCGGCAGATGCTGCTCGGGTTCCACTACATGAACTACTACCACGACAGCTATGCATTGAACGAATACTTGGCCAGCCGGGGCTACGTTGTACTGTCGATCAACTATCGCCTGGGCATCATGTATGGTCGTGCTTTTCGCGAGGCGGCGAACGCCGCCTGGCGCGGCGCTTCCGAGTACCAGGACGTGGTCGCGGCCGGCAAATATCTCGAGAGCCTGCCCATCGTGGATCGCCACCGCATCGGCTTGTGGGGTGGTTCCTATGGCGGCTTTCTGACCGCCATGGGGCTGGCTCGCAATTCAGATATCTTCTCCGCGGGCGTGGATTTCCATGGGGTGCATGACTGGTCGGCATTTTTGGAACGCTGGGAATACTGGGAAGGAGGAACCTTGAACGGGGCGCCCGATCTGGAGGCTGCCCGCAAGCTGGCTTTCGACTCATCGCCGGTGGCCAGTATTTCCACCTGGAAATCGCCAGTCCTGCTCATCCAGGGAGATGATGATCGGAACGTCCCCTTCAATCAGACAGTGGACCTGGCGCAGCGCTTGCGCCAGCAGCACGTTTCCGTGCAATTCCTGGTTTTTCCCGACGAAATCCACGATTTCTTGCGCTGGTCGAACTGGCTGCGGGCCTATCAGGCAACCTCGGATTTTTTTGACCAGCAGCTGAAGGGTGGGGAATCGTCGCAAACGGCTGCCGATCGCTAGCGGCGCGGCAACACACGGTCACAGGACCAGCGTCTAATTGCACTATGGGACGTGCAATTTCGCTGGCAAGCCTGCTTTCGGCGGCCCTGGTTTTGTGTGCCGCTGGCCAGGCTGGATCGCAAACTTCTCCAAACCAGCTGGTACGGCAAGTTATCGCGCATGAGTTGCAGGCGGAAGAGCAGGATCACAGTCACTGGATGTTCCGCCTGCAGCAAACTCAGCCGGACAGCGGCACTAAACTAGAAGAAATTGTGGAAACCCCACAGGGGTGGGTGCGCCGTCTGCTGGCGCTGAATGGACATCCCCTGAACGCGCAGCAGCGAGCCAAGGACGATGCGCGCATTCGTAAGCTGCTTGCCGATCCCAGTGAGCAGCGCAAAGAGTATCAGTCGATTCGCAATGATGCCGACCAGGCGCAGCAGCTGATGAAAATGCTGCCTGACGCTTTCCTCTACACCTACGCCGGACGCAAGGGAGAAGTAGTCAAGCTGAATTTCCGTCCCAATCCCAAATTTCATCCGCAATCGCGCAAAGCTGCCGTGTTTCATGACATGGTGGGTTCGTTATGGCTCAACATGAAAGCGCAGCGGCTGGCGGGGATCAGCGGCCACCTCAACCAGGAGGTCAAGTTTGCCGGTGGACTTCTCGGGCACCTCGATAAAGGGGGAAGTTTTCAGGTGAAGCAGACTCCTCTGGGACAGGGCTACTGGGATGTCACCTACATGAACGTGCAGATGAATGGCAAAGCTCTATTTTTTAAGACCATCAGCGTGCACGAGAAAGATATCCGCTCCGACTATCGCCGCCTGCCCGACAATCTAACTCTAGCTCAAGGTGCCGCCCTCCTTAAGAAACAGTCGCAACTGGTGGCCCAAAAACACTAGTTAACCGTCAGGGTGAAGCTCGTGGTCTTGCTTACGTCACCGGAAGTGCCGGTCACCACAATGGTATAAGTCCCTTTGGGGGTGCCGTTATAACCGCCACCGCCACATCCCAGCAACAGAACCATCACGCCAAGGCATAGCAGAGCTAATGCGACAGCGGCTGCCCTGCGTCGCTTCGACGGCAATCCCAGAATAGTCATCCCGATAAGGCCCAGGGCGGAGAACGGCAGCCATGCTGCATAGACGAGCCGTGGATGAAAGAGGGCCGCTGTTGATGCGGAGGTGGTGATGGTCAGGGCGATTTGAGTTGATCCACTGCCGGCGGCAACCGTGGGCGGCGTGAAGGAACAGGCGGACCTGTCCGGCAGATTCGAGCACGCCAGGTTTAGCTGGGCGCCAATCCCAGGGTTGGGGGTGAAGGTGATGTGTTGCGCGGCCGACCCTCCCGCCCGGGTGGAAACGGAAACTAGAGCCGCAGCCAGAGTAAAACCCGGATTGAGCACGGTCACATTGGCGCTGGCCTGCGCCGTTGCGCCTTTGCTATCGACCACAGTGAGCATAACGTTGGTAGTACCCACCGCATACGGTCCGGAAGGCGTCTGCGTCAGGGTGATGACATCGCCCTCAGGATCAGAAGAGCCGTTGTCGATATTTGCGTCGACAGTGCCGCCCGTGGTGGCGGCATAGACGCTGACGTCGTGTGCCGCCGCAACCGGCAGTTGATTCCTATCGCAGTTCACAGCGCAAGCGGGAAGCTTAAGGGTGTAGCTCTGCCCCACGCCTGATCCGTTCACATCGTTGACCACAACCGTGTAGGGCGTTGCTTCGGTCAGGTTAACGCTGAACGTCTGCGGCGAGCCGCTCAGGCCGGCATCTCCCTTGTAGTTCGTCACAATGTTCCCGGGATCAAACGCGGGCGAGTAGGCGGATTCGAACAGGCTGATACCGCTATCAGACTCGAGGTTGACCTCCAGGCACATCGTCTGACAAGCCGTGAAGCTGTAAGAGTCAAAGGTCATCGCGCCGCTGCTGTAGGTGCCCGGAAACGATTTCGTCGAACCGCAGGCGCTCGTTACTCCGTCGCGGTAAAGGCGGTTGGTCTGGGTTCCGGTCGCGCCAGTAACGCCGGTGACAACTGTGGGTTGAGTGCCCAGAACATTGGTGAAACTCAGCAGACCGACCGGCACCGTGAACTCCAGTGCTCTTTGTGGTCCTCCGGTGTATGCCAGCGTTAAAGTGAAGTCGATGGCTTGGCCACAGGCAAAGGCGGGAGCCAGGGTGAAGGTGAAGGGAGACAAATTGTTGCCTCCGCTCCCACCGGCCGCGATATCGGCATACGCACTTGTGCCCGGCTGAGTGATGTAGACGTTGGGAGTGGCGGTCGTCAACGTGGCCGTAATTCCGGTGGCCGCGTTTACACCGGCCGTGTTCTTCAGCCCAATCGTAAGACGGACGCCTTCACCCGGCTCGATAATTCCGTTGTTATTTCCCGGGTTCTCAGTGGCGGTGATCGTGGCCAGAGCAGGATTGGCATACCCGGTCACTCCCAGTGAATTCACGGCTTCCCAAGCCATGACAATTCCGCTGCCGGAATTGCGGTCAAAACCCGTGTCCATGATATCCACCGCCGTGCCCGTCAGCGCGCTGCGAACCTGAGATGAGGTTAAGGACGGTTGCGCGGCCACGACCAACGCGGCCACGGCGGCGGCGGCCGGCGCGGCTGCCGAAGTCCCAAAGAAGGGGCTCCCGAATCCTCCTACACCGGTGACGGACACGCCATCGGCGGCGGTGAGGTCGGGCTTATCCAATACCTCGCCGCCGGTGGAAGAAAAGTTCCCTGGCGTAATGGCACTTGAATCTCCATGAAAGAAAATGCGGCGCGGGCCGTCGGAAGAAAACAGTTCAACGACATTGCTGGCGTTGAAAGGTTCCGGATAGGGTCCGGCAGGATATCCTGTGGTGAACGCCTCGTAAGCCGGTGTAGCCGCTACCGAGTAGGCCCCGGAGGCGCCGGAGTGCCCGTGGATCTCCCCAGCGGTGTTCACTTCCAGAGTGCCGCGTAGCAGGCCGAGATGGAAGAAGCGGTCGCTCGCGCCCGAATTTTGAAAGACCACCAGGCGGTTATTGGTTAACAAGTAGGAGCTGCCAATCAGTTCCACGGGATCCTGGGTTCCAGTCTGCAGATTGGTGGAGGCCGCCAACACGGTCGTGCCCGTGCTGTCCAGGACATAGAGATCATAGTCATTGCCGGAGCCAGCCAGGGGATCAGCCCACCACAGCCCGACAACTTGAATGCCGGGCGCGGTAACAGTGTCGTAGGGCACGCTGCCAAAAATGTGGACTTTGCCGGAGGGCAACGGGGCGCCGGAAGAGGTGCCATTAAAATCGCCTTCAAAGGTGCCGGAGGTGCCGTCATCGGCGTTCCCTTCGTTGCCTGCGGAAGTGAAATAAAGAGCGCCGTCGGCAACCACGTCATTCACCGCCTGCGTGACCACGCCGGCATTGGTGTTGGAGAGCACTCCCGAGGTCTGGCCATCCTGGAATGGGGTTTCCACAAAATAGAACACGTCATCCACGATGATGTCGCAGCCGGCTGCACGTAAGTCACGGATATTTTGCGCGAAGCTGGTTATGCTGGTGAAGGCGGTGGCAAAGTACAGGCTCGCTCCCGGCGCCATGTCGTGAATTACTTCGAGTATGGCTGTACCCTCATCACCGGATCCGGTCTGTCCTGGGAGAACTGTCAGGCACGGCGGCGTGCCGCACGTCGGCGGGAGATCGCCGGTCGCCTGGCTCAGCGACAGACTGGTGACTCCGTCAGAGAGGACGCCAATCTTCAACGATGATCCATCGACCCCAAATGCTCCCCGGGCATCGACCGTCCGGTGGGTCACGTCTCCTTCTGTCTCCACACTGCCTTGCCCGATCTTTGGCTGCCCTATCGAAGAAAGCGCAACCGCCATTTTCCGGCTCACCACCGCCGCTCGTTGCTGGAAACCCGGCGATAGCGTCCAGCGCCACCAGGGAGCCAGGGGTCCGAGCACTTCGCTTCGGTGTGTCATAGCTTCCTGCCTGGGAGAAATAAAAATCACATCCGGTGAGGCGGCAATGTTTTCGATCTGCTGTGGGGGAATGCTGGCGCGAATGCTGCGCAAGCGGCGATTGGTATAGAGCACTTGCGCGCCGGCAGCGGCGAGTTGCTGCAGCAACCGGTCGCTCACGTGTGCGGTTATGTCCACCACGACATTGTTGCTGCGGTCGAGGTCCACGCCCGTATAGAGATAAGGAATTCCGGGAGCCGCCGGTTGCCCGGCGAGCATGCGTATGGTGTAGAGAACATTGGAATCAATTTTTCGCTGCGCGGGCGTGCGCATGGCCTTTTCCTGCTGCAGTGCCTGCATCTGCTGCGCCGCATCCGCATCGATCCCCCTGGCCGATGCCGGCCGCTGCGAATCGATTGCGGCCAATCGCTCAGGCGCCGCGGGGGGAATGTACTTGTGAAACTGCAAGTCTGTGGCTTTTGGGTTCTGCGCAGGGAGAATCATGCCAGAGAGGAAAACAAGCACGATCACGATGTTGGCCAAGTGTCTATGCGAAAGGTGAGCTGCGTGTAGGAATTGGCCTCTAAACCGTCCCGACCATGACATGACGTCAACCTCCGTTGCACCGTGGTTTCATGCGATGCTTGTTCCACGAACCATCCGGCAAGCTTTCGTTCTTCAGCGCCTGCCAGTTTCAATGCTAGGCAGGTTTACGGCGTCTGCGACCGGCGCTTGCGCCCTTGGTAAGGGGTAATAAGTTCCTCTACCGGAACTGTCTGCAAGAATGGTCCGCTCCTGGTTTCGAGCCGTTTCTGTTAAGAGACCACATTGCTGAGGAACCTAAGAAACGATCTTTGGGAACTAAGTTGGTGGAGGGAAGGCATCATCACTCGAAACTCTGTCGTTATCAGGAGAAACCGGCGCAGAGTTCAAATTTGCATGGCTAATCTGAGGAGACCAGGACCGAAACAAAAATGTCTACGTTTGCTTTTGAGATACGGTAGGTGCCTTGTGTCACTCAGGCATAATCGATGGGATTCTTCTCCAGCCAGTGCTCGTCACGTGTCCGGCTGACGCGTTTCCAGGCGCAGGAGGCGACACTGGAGGTCAAATTACGGCTCTGCCAGACCAGACTTAGGCCGAAGCCGATGGTTCCCCCGAGTAGACCGTAGGCGAGTGCTCGCCCCCTTGACCTGTGTCGTCTGCCGGAATAGGCGCCCAAGGCGCCAATGCACGCGGCAAAGGCTGCCGGCTTCAGGGCCTGCCAGGCGGATTGATCCACAAACAAATGAAAAGTTTTTCCCTGAAGGAATGTCTGTTCACCGGAACGGGCGCCCTCCAGAGCAGAATGCACGAGCTTTCGCCCATAATCGACGTTGGGCAGGAACCAAGTGGCGGCGGGCATGGCAATCCTCACTACGTCAGCCTGATGCTGCGGCTCAATTCAAAACCAGATTAGCGCGGTGCGGCAAAAAAGATGTGATGTGAGTCACGCGGTATAGCCCATCCTTTTGCTGCAGACCTTTGCTCAATACTGCGGTCACGCATGAAGGGCGGGACTGGGCGAGGAAGCTTTCTGGAAAAGCTCACACCCCCTCGTGACCAGCCTCACTGTTACGGTACGGAGGTCCATGGATACTACGAAGAGTCCTCCTATTCGGCTGGCCAGCGGTGACAGTCAAGGGGACCATGACGCCATTCAGCCACACGTTCGCCGTTGCCATCTGCCGCAATGACGTGTTGTTAACCTCAAGAGCAGTACTTGCACCCGCGCCGAGGTAGCCCATGACCAAGAGCGTCTCTCCTCCATCGCCAGAGCGGATCACTTATCTCGACCAATTAGTCACCCAAGCCAGAGCTGCGGCTGCGGTGTTCACGCAATACACGCAGGAGGATGTGGACGCCATTGTCCGAGGCATAGTGCTCGCGGCATTGAAGCAGGCTCAACACCTGGCACGGCTGGCTATTGAAGAGACCAAGCTCGGGGTTCTGGAAGACAAGGTCATCAAGAACATGGTGGCTACAGAATTTGTCTACAATTATGTCCGGGATAAGGCCACCGTCGGCGTCATTCGCGAATTTCCCGAGCGCGGCCTGGTGGAACTGGCTGAACCGATCGGCGTCATCTTCTCGCTGATACCGATTACGAATCCGACTTCCACCGTGCTTTTCAAATGCATCATGGGAATCAAGACGCGAAATGCTGTTATTTTCAGCCCTCACCCGAGCGCCTGGCGGTGTTCTTCCGAGGCTGTGCGAATCATGTATGAGGCGGCCATCCAACACGGAGCTCCAGAAGGGGTATTCACGTGCTTGGAATCGCATACTCTGGAGGACAACGCTTACCTCATGCGGCACAAAGATGTCGCCCTGATCGACGCCACCGGCGGGCCGGGTGCGGTGAAGGCCGC
>DATGIY010000083.1:0-4446 GCA_035295475.1 Terriglobales bacterium | reverse complement strand
CGATTTCATCCGCGAAGGTCATTTTGCGCGGCACATCCGGCGCATGCGGGAGCTCTATGCGGAGCGCCTGGCGGCTTTCCTGGAGGCGGCGCAGCAACGGCTTTCCGGGCTGCTGGAGATTCCGCCGGTGGAAGCCGGTTTACAGACCCTGGGATGGTTGCGGGGAAAAATCAGCGCGGAACAGGCTGCGGCCGCCGCGGCTCGACAAGATGTCGAGGTGGTGCCGCTGAGCCGATACTCGCGCGCCCGGCTAACCAAGGGACTGTTGTTGGGATTCGCGGCAGTTGACGTTCCTGAGCTGCGGAGCGGAGTGGAGCGCCTGGCGCGGGCGCTGGAATAGCTTTATAGCTAGCTGACTGGCTGTCTAGCTGACTAGCAAACCCCGGCTGGCCCACCAGGCAGCTAGTCAGCCAGAAAGCTAGTCAGCTGTCCCTCATCTCTCCACGAACTTGGCAAACATGCGGTGGGGATCAATGGCCACGAAGGTGCCCCGGCTGCGGGCCAGCACTTCGCCGCGGCGATTGAGAATTTCGGCGGCATTAATGTGCCGCCGCCCGCGGACGCTTACGCCTCGCGCTTCCACCCGCAGGGGTTTGTTGAGAGGCACCGGCTTCAGGTACTGCACCGTGATGTCGGAAGTCAGGGCGACAACGTTGTGAAGCTTGTTCACTTTGCCCATAGCCTCGTCGAGAATGGTGGCGATCACGCCGCCGTGGGCGTGTCCCGGCGGACCGGTATAGCGCCTTCCCAAGCGAAAGCGGCTGACGAAACGGTTGCTCTCCTCGTCAAAGGAGAAGCGCAGGCGCATGCCTTCAGGATTGTTTTTGCCGCAAGCAAAACAGTAGTTCTTTTGCCGGCGGCCGACGTGTCCGCGGCCGACGTGCTTCTTGCCCATAAGGAAAAGTGTGATTGTAGACAAAAAGAGGGCGCGCGGCTAGCGACTGGGTGAGGCGCCTAGCCGATGCGGGTCATGGTGAAAGCGCCGGAGCCGGAGCAGTTTACCGATAGGCCGGTGAGAGTCCAAGTGCCGGAGACGCTGTTGTCGGGATTGACGGTGCCCTGCAGTCTGAGGGTGTCATTGCCGCCGTCGGCCGCCACGCCCTTGACGGTCAGGGACACAGCTGTGCCCCCGCCGCCGGCATAGTATCCGTAACCTCCGCCGGCAAATTGCACGACTCCCGTCTCTGCCAGCTGCGACTCAAAACAAGAGCTGGGCGGATTGAAAGCAACATTGGACCCTATCAGCACGGTATTCCCGGTCTCGCGCAAAGAGCTGCTGAATGAAAAGGCGGTCGCACCACTGGCCTTGGCAAGAGTAGTGTCCCAGTTTCCATTCAGATTGGCTGGGGTTTGCTGGTTCTGATTGCCACATCCCAACAGGATGGCGAATAAGGAGACAGTGCAGACTAAGAAGGCGAGGCGCATGGGTTCGGCCTGAATCTACGATGCAGCAACATTGGCAACCGATGTATGCAGCCGGCCAGTGTGGCTGGTTCGGCAAAATAACTCCAGTGCCGAATGCAGAACCGAATGCCCGATGAGGGAGAACTTATTCCTGGACGCTGTGCTCTTCGTTTTGCGCGCGCAGCAGGCGGTCGATAGCGTAGGGGGCGCG
This sequence comes from Terriglobales bacterium, assembly GCA_035295475.1. Lineage (GTDB taxonomy): Bacteria > Acidobacteriota > Terriglobia > Terriglobales > Acidobacteriaceae > JAICWP01. The sequence goes on along the minus strand of DATGIY010000083.1, from coordinate 2,831 downwards.
GTGGGAAGGTTCGTGGAAATGGCGGACCTGCATTTCGCCCAGCAAACCCAGGGCAAGCAGTTGCACGCCGGCAAGAATGAGGACGGCGGCAAAGATCATTAGCGGCCCGTGCTCGCTCATGATGTGGGTTCCGTACAAGAACTTTTCCCCCAACAGCCAGCAGGAAACGGCGGCGCCGAGAAAGATGCTGCTCATGCCCAGGCTGCCGAAGAAGTGCAGAGGCCGCGAAAGGTAACGCAGCAGGAAGCGAATGGTAATCAGGTCAAAAAAGACGCGGAAGGTGCGGGACAGACCGTAGTGGGAGTTCCCGTGTTCACGGTTGACGTTGCGAATGGGCACTTCACAGATGGAAGCTCCCTGCCAGGAGGCGAGCGCGGGAATAAAGCGATGCAGCTCGCCATAGAGCGGAATGCCTTCCAGGACCTCGCGGCGGTAAGCCTTGAAGGTGGTGCCAAAATCGTGGATGCTGACGCCGCTGAGCTTGGCCATCAGCCAGTTGGCGCAGCGCGACGGAATGCGGCGCAGCCAGAGATTGTCAATGCGGCGGCGACGCCAGCCGCTGACGATGTCGTAACCCTCGGCCAGCCTCTCCAGGAACATGGGGATATCGGCGGGATCGTGCTGCAAATCGCCGTCCATGGCGATGATGTAGTGGCCGCGGGCGTGATCGAAGCCGGCGGCGAGGGCGGAGGTCTGACCGAAATTGCGCCGCAGCTTGATGACCGTGACCCGGCTGTCGACGGCGGCGATCTCGCGCAGCAGGGAGAAGGTATTGTCGCGGCTGCCGTCGTCCACCAGCACCAGCTCGAAACTGTCACCGGTGGTTTCCATCACCGCCTTGAGGCGGTCGTAGAGTTCGGTGACGTTCTCCTGCTCGTCATGCAGGGGGACAACAATGGAGTACTTGAGCACAGTGGCTTCATTATACGAAACTCGGCCTAATTCCGGAGTGGCTGGCCGGGAACGTAAGGACGGAGCCGCGATTTAGCCGGTTCAGGATGGGAAGCGGGAGATGGCAAAGTAAGGCGTAACCTCCGCCGGAGGCGCCGCCGTCGTGGACGGCGGGCCTGGCGGTGATGAAGTTAGGAAACCAGCTGTCAGTCAGCCTGCAACGAGCGGATGTACTCGGTCAGGTTACTGATGCGCTGGTGGACTTCCGACTGATGCCCCTTGCTCATGGCGCGGTACACGTTGCCCCACATGGGCATATCGGGCGTGCCGTGCGCCGGCACATTCAGGTCGCCGGTGATCGAGGCGTAGACGTGGTTGGCGGGGAACTTGCCATCGTTCTTCTTGGCCAATTGCGTCAGGTCGGCGGGAGCGGTCTTGAGGGCGGTCGCGGCCGGGCCATTGCCCTTGGCATCGGCGCCGTGGCAGGCGGCGCAATGATTCGTATACATCTCTTTGCCGGATGCGGGCGAGGTATAGGGAGCGGGCACTTTCTTGATTTTTTGCGCTGCCGCCGCCATCCCCACCATCACAATCAGGGTTAAAAGTGCGATTTTTTTGCTGTGCGACATTCTTTTCCTCCAGGCCGGCAAACGGCGGGGAAAGACGCTGGCTGCAACTGCCAGAACGCCGCGCCGTCCGTTGGCTGACCGTATCTCCAGCCTAGGGGCGGGGCTAGGGCTTTTCCGTAATTAGCATCACTGGCAAATGTGACAGCTATACGTAAGCGCTGTGATCCATTCAGCGGCCGCGGCATTGCGCCGGCCCACAGCCGGGGTGTATATAGCTACTTCCCTTCCCGGGATCCTCCATATGCAGATGCGACGAACCTGGCTGACTGCGCTGACGTTGTTTTTCACTCTTTTCCTGACCATGGCCGCGGCCCAGAAGCCGCCGCTCACCCTGGATGATTTTTTCAATTCCGTGGACATCAATGCCGCCCGGCTTTCGCACGATGGACGGGCGGTAGTGATCGGCACGGAGCGAGCCGACTGGAATCAGCAGATCTTCCGCGAAGATCTCTGGCTTTATCGCGACAACGGGCAGGGCGGCGGCACGCTGTTGCAGCTGACGCAAAGCGGGCATGACTCCGACCCGCGCTGGTCCCCGGATGGCCGCTGGATCGCGTTCGTTTCCGATCGCGAGGTGTCCGCGGAAAACCAGGAGCAGAATGCGCCCGGCAAGGGCAGCGAGAAGAAGCACATCACGCAGATCTACCTGATCTCGCCCGCCGGCGGCGAAGCCTTTCCCGTGACTTCAGGGGAGGAGTCGGTACACACGTTCGCCTGGTCGCCGGACTCACGCACCTTGTATTTCGCCACCCGCACGCCCTGGTCGTCCGACCAGGAAGAGGCTTACAAGAAAGAGTGGAAGGACGTCGTCCAGTATCGGGAAGAGGAACGCGGGGACATGATCTATGCGCTTGGACTTGACGATGCCCTGGCGCGCCATGCCGCGGAGGGCACAAAAGCCGGCGAGGATCACGAAAAGAAAGAAAAGCAGCCGCCGGCGACTCCCGGGGCCCGGGTGCTGACGAGCTCACCCTACCGGGTGGCGGAACTCGCGCCTTCGCCGGACGGCCGCACACTTGCCTTCAGCACCGGCTCCATTTCGGAGCGGGTAGAAAGCGTCAAGCCGTACGAAATTTACAGCCTCGATCTGGCAGCTCCGGGGACGCAGACGGCGCGCCAGTTGACCCACAACAATGCCCTGGAAGAACACCTGCGCTGGGCGCCCGATAGTCGCCAGCTTTTCTTCCGCGTGGATATGGGCTCGGTGGAGGGCAAATACCAGGACCTGCAGTCGCGGGTGTACTCACTGGATGTTGCCAGCGGCCAGACTACGCGCTGGGCGGCCAATTTTGGCGGTCCCCTGAGCCGGTT
>DATGIY010000082.1:0-2341 GCA_035295475.1 Terriglobales bacterium | reverse complement strand
TGCGCGAAATCAGCAGCCAGAAGGCGGAGAAGTTTCTTAACACCTTTTATTTTCAATATGGACATCGCTCCATCGCCGACCTGGCGCACATTGCGCTGGCGGTAGAGCGGCTGTCGATCCTGGCGGCGATTGCGCTGGTGGATGAGCAACGCTGGGACGGGCAGGAGCGCTCGACGCGGTATCAGGATTTCAAGAAGAGCGGCTACTACCGGCCTGAGTTTGGCGAGGAAACAACACAGAAGTTTTATGAAGAAGCCATAGAGCGGCTCTTCGCCGAGTATGAAGGCCTCTCCGAACGCATGTGGCGCTACCTGATGGATCAGACGCCCAAGCCGGAGGAGATGAAGCAGGAGGCCTACGAGCGCACGCTGCGGGCGAGGGCATTTGATGTGGTGCGCTACCTGCTGCCGCTGGCCACCATCACTTCGCTGGGCGAGATCGTCAACGCGCGGACGCTGGAGAGCCAGGTATCCCACCTGCTCTCCCACACGCACGCGGAGGTGCGGCGCCTGGGCGAACTGCTGAAGCGCGCGGCCAGCGAGCCCGCCTATAACCTGAATCATGAGCAGTGGCGGGCGCTGGTGGAAGATATCCGGTTGCTGAATGCCTCGCTGGGGGGACGGGCGGAGGCGGAGCTGCTCAAGCCGGTGCGGGTGGCGCCCACGCTGGTCAAGTATGCCGATCCCAATGCCTACGAAATGGAGACGCGGCGGGGGTTGCGGCAGGCCGCCGCGGAGCTGATGAAGGGAGCGGCCATCGCCCCGGCGCGCGCGGTCGAGCTGCTGGATGACGAGCCCCTGGAAGTGGAACTGGCGACGACCCTGCTCTATGAGCACTGCCATTATCCCTACCGGCAGGTGCGGGAGGCGGTGGAGAACGCCGGGGAAAAGCGACGGCAGGAAATCGTTGAGCTGGGGACGCGACATCGGGGCAGTCATGACGAGCTACTGCGGGCGTTTGCCGCGGGGCAAAGGCTGCGTTTCGACATCCTGATGGATATTGGCGGTTTTCGCGATCTGCACCGGCACCGGCGCTGCGTGCAGATCGGGCAGGGATTCACGACGATTCACGGATACGACACCCCGGACGAACTGCAGGCAGCGGGAGAGACGGCTGGCTACGAACGGGCGATGGGAGCGAGCGTCGCGGCGGTGGAGAAGCTGGCGAGGACAGGGGGGCCGGAGGCGGAAGAAAATTCGCAATACGCGATTCCCCTGGGTTTTCGCAAGCGCACGCTGTTCAAAATGGATTTTGCCGAGGCGGTGTACATCTCCGAGCTGCGCACCGGGCAGGGGGGACACATGTCCTACCGCAGGGTGGCCTGGGGGATGTACGAAGAGGTAGGGCGGAAGTACCCGGCCCTGGCGAAGTATTTCCGGGTGCAGGACGTGCGCGAGCCGGTGGACCTGCTGAAGAGGTAAAGGAAATTTTTCAGCGGCCGGGGCATTCTCCACAGAGCAAGCGTCAAGTTATTGGAAAAGAGCAGTTTCGACTTGCCAACTGATCCACAAGCCGGTCAGATCTTTTTCCTTCCGGGTGGCGGAACCTAAAAGCAGTGATCCAGCTCACATGGCGGAATATGGCTTTCCACAAAATTTTCCACAGGGTTACCGAGAGAGGTACAGCAAACCTGTGGAAAGCGTAAAATGGTATTCGCTTTTTATTCGCTATGGAGTTATAGTCTCCCGAAGCGGGAATCCTGTGGAAATTGAGGCACATTCTGGCGCTGACGCCAGGGTAAGCACAGGTGTAGTTTAGTTGATAGATAATCTCCCTAAAATTGTGGGCAGGAGCAGAATTATGGCCGAAGAACGGGCAGAAAAGGTGCGGGCAATCGACCTGGCGGTATCACAGATCGAAAAGCAGTTCGGTAAAGGGTCGATCATGCGCCTGGGCAGCAAGGAAGCGGTGGTGCCCATTTCCGTGATCTCCACCGGCGCCATTTCCCTGGATGCGGCGCTGGGGGTGGGGGGCATGCCGCGCGGCCGGGTGGTGGAGATTTTCGGTCCGGAGTCGTCGGGCAAGACGACATTAGCGCTGCAAGTGGTAGCAGAGGCCCAGCGGGCGGGCGGCATGGCGGCTTTCGTGGACGCCGAGCACGCGCTGGACCCGATCTATGCGCGCAAGCTGGGAGTGGATGTAGACAACCTGCTGATTTCGCAGCCGGACTATGGCGAGCAGGCGCTGGAAATCGCCGAGGCCCTGGTGCGGTCCGGCGCCATCGACGTGCTGGTGGTGGACTCGGTGGCGGCGCTGGTGCCCAAGGCCGAACTGGATGGGGAAATGGGCGACAGCCACGTAGGCCTGCAGGCGAGGCTGATGTCGCAGGCGCTGCGCAAAC
>DATGIY010000081.1:0-4181 GCA_035295475.1 Terriglobales bacterium | reverse complement strand
TCGAACGCGACGAGCATCTCTTCCCCGATGCCAGTCCAGAGAAAATGGCCAGGCTGGCGCCTGTCTTTTCCAAAACGGGAACCATCACGGCGGGCAATTCCTCGGGCATCACGGATGGCGCGGCCGCTCTCATCCTCGCGGGCGAAAGCTTCGTAACCCGCAACAAGCTCAAACCCCTGGCCCGCATTGTGGCCGCGACCTCAGCTGGGGTGGATCCGCGAACCATGGGCATCGGCCCGGTGCCCGCCATGCGCAAGCTGAAAGAAAAGACAGGGCTGGGAGCAAATGACTTTGAACTCATTGAGTTGAATGAGGCTTTTGCCGCCCAGGTGCTGGCCTGCGACCGCGAACTGCACTTCGACCGGGACCGCTTAAATGTGAATGGCGGCGCGATTGCGCTGGGGCACCCCATTGGCTGCACCGGGGCACGCATCGCCGTGACCCTGCTGCACGAAATGCTGAAGCGTAAAGCCAAACTGGGCGCGGCTACCCTGTGCGTCAGCGGGGGCATGGGCATGGCATTGGCGCTGGAAAACGCTGCCTGAGCCGCTTCCCGCGCCGCCCGTCTTCTGATATTCTCCACGCCAACGCTGCTCGGGGAACGCCGTGTTACTCGGCCCCTTGAATCCTTAGGAGGAACACTTATGCTCCGCCGCTGCTCCGCCATTTTCTGGGTAAGCCTTTGTGCCTTGCTCTTCCCGCTGCTGACCATCAGCCTTTTCGGGCAGGAATTCTCTGCGGACTTCGTTAATACCAGCAAGGACCACCGTGCCTCCGGTCCCTCGAAAATCTATGTGGGCAAAAACAAAATGCGCATCGAAACCAACGAGGGTGGCCAAATGGGCATGGGGGCGGGAATCATGGACTTCGCCAATCAGAAGATGATCATTTTGCTGCCGCAGCAGAAAATGTACATGGAATCCATGCCGCAGATGATGCAGGAGCGCCGGATGTGGTTCCGGCCTGATGACGCCAACAACGCCTGCCCTGAGTACGAGGCCATGGTCAAGAAATTCGGTCATAATGAAAACGTGACGTGCCAGAAGGTCGGACCGGATGTGGTGAACGGGCGGCCAGCCATCAAGTACTCCGGGACATCGAACAACGGGCATGGCTACGTCTGGGTCGATCAAAAGCTGCGCTTTGTAACCAAGTGGCAAGATGATAAGGGAAGCAGCGGCGAGTTACAGAACATCAAAGAAGGGCCGCAGGCGGCCAGCCTGTTCGAAGTGCCCTCCGATTACCATAAGTTCGACATGCAGCAGATGATGCAACAGCGCCAGCGGCCGCAATAACACCTTGGAGCTGAACTGGTTGCCATTCTTCCGCGACCGGATCAGCTCCTCGTTTCCACTCCGCTGCCTGCCGGGGCAGCTTGCTGCCCCGGAAACCCCGCCTTTATACTTCCTCCAGGGTCTCCAGGGAGCCAAACATGTCCTTATCCGCCGTGATCGTGGATGATGAGCAGCTGGCCCGCGACGAACTCGCCTTCTTGTTAAAAAATGTGGGCGACATTGATGTAGTGGCACAGGGCAAGAACGGCGTTGAGGGCGTCAACCTGATCCGTGAGCACAACCCCGACCTGGTCTTCCTCGACGTGCAAATGCCCGGTCTGGACGGCTTTGGCGTGCTGAAGAAGCTGCTGGACAAAAAAGTTCCCCTGCCCCAGATCGTGTTTGCCACTGCCTATGACCAGTACGCGGTCAAAGCCTTCGAAGTTAACGCCGTGGACTACCTGCTGAAGCCATTTGATAAGAAGCGGGTAGCGCAATCGGTACAGCGCGTGCGCAGCAAGCTGGAATCGAATGCCGCCCCCAGCGACCGTCTGGATACCCTGGTGCGCATGCTGGAATCGCAGCAGCCGCAGGCGTCCAAGTTGCTCCTCAAAGCCGCTGGGCGGCTGTTTCTCGTGGATCAGAAAGATATCTGCTACGCCTCCATTGAGGATGGCGTCATAACCGTGGTCACCGGCGGCCTGAGCGGCATGGAGGGACAGTCCAACTGCCGTACGCTGGAGGAATTGCTGGCCAACCTCGACCCCAACCTGTTCTGGCGCGCCCACCGCTCCTACCTGGTGAACATTAACCACATCAAGGAAGTGGTGCCCTGGTTCAAGAGCTCCTACCAGTTGCGCATGGACGACAAGAAGCAGACCGAAATTCCGGTCAGCCGGGCGCAAACCAAGCGCCTGCGCGAACTGTTCCGCCTGTAGCCTGGATCAACAATTTGTGATTAGTGGCCGGCGTCCTCGCCCGCGAAATGCCGCCATCTGATTACGGCGCATCTGCTTACTCGCGCATCCCATGTAGTCGGTGCGTATGCGCAAGCCGATCGCCGGTGCTCTGGCTATCCTCCTGCTGGCGGCGGGCGCTGCTGCCCAGTCCCGCCCTGCCAGACCCAATGTGGTCGCGGTCACCATGCGCAACGTGATGTATCACTTCACCGGCCGCATCACGGTCCACATTCTGCAGCTCTCCGGATGGCTGACTCCTACTGCCCAGCATGCCTTCCCCATCTTCGACGACGATCGCTCTTTCATCCTGCACATTGATTCTGCCGAGATCTCCATGACTACCCAGGCCATGAGCAATGTCCTGAACGATCATGTGTTCGCCGCCCCCGACGCGCCGCTGAAATCCATATCCCTGGTGGCGGACGGCAACACGCTGAAGATTAAGGGCAAGCTGCACTCCAAAGGCGATATTCCCTTCGAGGCAGACGGAACGCTGGCCCTGACTCCCAATGGTGAAGTTCGAATTCATTCCCGCAAAGTGAAGGCTGCGCATTTGCCGGTAAAAGGCCTGTTGGACCTGCTGGGAGTTCACATCTCCGACTTGATCAATACCAACAAGGTGCGCGGGGTTCGCGCAGAAAAGGACGACCTGATCCTCAATGCGCCGGAGATCCTGCCCCCTCCCATGATTGCGGGACGCCTCACCGGAATTGAGCTGAGGGGCAACAGAATTATCGAGCATTTTGGCGGCAGGCTGCTGGCTTTGCCTGCCGGCAATTACATGACCTACCGCGGCGGCCGCCTCCGTTTCGGCAAGCTGACAATGGACGACACCGACATGGCATTGATCGACATGGACCCGCGAGATCCCTTCGATTTTTATCTCAGTCATTACAAGCAGCAACTGGTTGCGGGATACACGAAAACGACTCCCGCCTTCGGCCTGCGCGTCTTCATGCGCGATTACAACAAATTGGGCAAAAAGCCGTAGATGCATGCGTAGGGACAGCCGCCCCGGCAGTCCGGGCGAGCAGCTCGCCGTACTGGCACGGGTAATAGCCGCTACTTAGGAGTCAGTAGTCGCCGCTGGGCTGCCAAACCCGGCTTCTGTCGCCACTCTCCGAGGACGCAGGTAACCGCCCCGAATCACCATCGGCACCTCCGAGCCCTGCCATTGGGTCCTATAATGAAAACGTGGCCAGAGGTTGGGAAAGCAAGGCAGTAGAGGCTCAGGTGGAAGCGGCCAGCGAAGAAGCAGGTGAAGCTAAGCCCCGTCTGAGCGCGGAACAACTCGAAAACCGGCGCCGGCGAGCAAACCTTTTGCTTGCCCGCGCACAAGTCCTGCAGCAGCTCGAAGCGAGCAGCAATCCACGCCACCGGCAAATGCTGGAGACGGCGCTCGCCGACCTGGACTCTAAGCTCGCCGAACTCGGCTGATTCAGCGGTTCGATGACAGGCCCGCCGGCGGAACACACTATTCGTGTTTCCAGAATCCGACCTTTGGCTGACGTATGCTGACGTATAATGAGCCAAACATGAAAGCCTACGTCTACGTCTCCCTCAAGAAAAGTGTGCTCGATCCCCAGGGCAAGACCATTCAGAGCGCGCTCCACAAAATGGGTTACAAAGGGCTGGAAGACGTGCGTCAGGGCAAGTATTTTGAGATTACCCTGGACGGCGAGCTCAACCGGGAGCAGGCCGAAACCGAGATTGCGCGCATGGCGCGCGAAGTATTGACCAATCCCGTCATTGAAGAGTTTCGCTACACCCTCGAACAGTAGTCTCCCCCAGCAAGGAGTTGCGATATGTGCGGCATAGTGGGGTATGTGGGGAAGAAGCGGGTCGTTCCCGTGATTCTGGATGGCCTGAAGCGGCTGGAGTATCGGGGCTACGATTCGGCGGGAATTGCGGTGGCGGGCAACGGCGAAGGGCTGCAGATCCGGCGCGC
>DATGIY010000080.1:0-7631 GCA_035295475.1 Terriglobales bacterium | reverse complement strand
CGCAAGGGAGACAGGGTCCCCAACAACACACATTTTGACACCACCCGCGCCAATATCGAGTTCGTGGGCGCGGAGGCGGTGGACCTGCTCATTGCCGAGGGCCGCGAGCCATCGCTGAACTCTCCCTTCAAAGGAAACATGGATGTAGAGGCGCTGGAGAGACTGATTGCACGAGTCGGACGAGATCGAATTCCCCTGGTCATGCTGACCATCACCAACAACTCCGGGGGAGGGCAGCCAGTTTCGCTGCAGAACGTGCGAGCGGTCAGCGCGGTGTGCCGGCGCCATCGCATTCCGCTTTACTTCGACGCCTGCCGATTCGCGGAGAACAGTTATTTCATCAAGCTGCGGGAGAGCGGCTACGAATGCAAAACTCCGAAGGAGATTGCGCGGGAAATATTCAGCTACGGCGACGGCTGCACGATGTCGGCCAAAAAAGATGGTTTGGCGAATATTGGCGGCTTTCTCTGTACGAATAACGACAGCCTGGCGCAGCAGGAGAAAAATCTGCTGATTCTCACCGAAGGCTATCCCACCTACGGAGGGCTGGCCGGCCGCGACCTGGAGGCCATTGCCGTGGGGCTGCAAGAGGCGCTGGAAGAGGATTACCTGCGTTATCGCATTGCCTCCACCGCTTACCTGGGCAATCACATTGCGGCCGCCGGCGTTCCCATTGTGCAGCCGCCGGGCGGCCATGCCGTCTATATCGACGCTCGCGCATTCCTGCCGCACATTCCCGCCGGCCAGTTTCCTGGCGTGGCATTGGCCTGCGAACTGTACCTGGAAGGCGGCATCCGCAGCGTCGAGATTGGAACTCTCATGTTTGGCGAGGCCGCCAAAATGGACCTCGTACGCCTCGCCATCCCGCGCCGCGTGTACACCCAGAGCCACATCGATTATGTGGTCGAAATCATCCTGAAGGTCTGGCGCCAACGCGAACGGGTCCGCGGCCTGCAGTTGACCTATGAGGCGCCGTTTTTGCGGCATTTCACCGCACGGCTCCAGCCCCTCGAACAGCCAGCGGCACAGCCCGTGTAAGAGCTGAGAGTGCGCAAAAGCTGTGCTTATCCGTGGCCAAATCAGACAGGGCTAATCTGCTCCGAACCTGCACGGCTGCAATTACTTAGGCTGGAAACAAAAAGGCAGGCCAAAATAATAAACACAGGATTTCCACAGCCCGCAGCAGTTGCGGGTGACCTTTATCACCATGGCCCGGGGAAGGCGCAGGCTTACTTCGAGGCCTGACGGAAACGATAGCCGGGCGTCAATTCACACCTGTAAACCCGGGTTTTGTCCTTGTCCTCGCGCGTGTTGCAGTTGGCCCAACTCAGGCACAGATTTGGTCCCAAGGGGAAGACGATGTGGCTGCCGTTGACGTCGGCCTCGATACTGGGCCCCTCGGCATCGGGCGGGAGGGTGAAGTTCAGCGCCTGTCCGAAGATGACGGGATAGGAATCGCGAATAGTTTCGCTGACCATGGGGTGGTAGACCTCGGCCTCAAACAGGAAAGTAGCGGTGTCCGACCAGTTCAGCACCGTGATCTTGACCAGACGGCCATTTTGCGAGAGGTCGGTGTTAATGGTGCGGGTAAAGGGGCAGGGCCCGGCGATGCAGGAAACGCGGGGATTTCGAAACTCGTTTCCCTCGCCAGCGTCGAGAGAAATCGAGCCAATCTCCGCTTTCCACTCCCCGTCTGGGGAGCAGGGCTGATGTCCATGGCAAGGCACATTCCCGGTATTCACCACCTGAAAGGTGCGCACCGCACTGCCTACATTCAATGCCGAAGTACTTTTTTGCGAGTAGCGCACGGCGACATTGGCAATCACTCCCTTGGGGGGCACGGGTACCGGCTTGGGAGCGTGCACGGAGGGCACCATTCGGGCCACGATCAGCTGGCCGGGGAGAACCCCCTTCAGCATCAATGGAAAATAACCGGCATGGGCAAAGCTCAAAGTGAGAGGCTCGCCCGGCTTCACTCCGGGGCGCAGGGTCACGCTGAAGTAGCCGCTCACATCCGACCGGCTCGTTCCTGTGGCTAAACCACCGGTGGCTATCACCTGGGCGCCGGTGATGGGCTGTTCCTTGTTGGGATCGAGGTCCTGGCGGACAATGGCCCCACGCAGAGTGACGGGCTTAGGGCGAGGAATGCGCGACCAGAAAGTCACTCCCGCTATGATGGCTACGGCCAAAGCGGTGGCAATCGCGGCGCCGATGGCTATTTTTTTCGCCCCACTCATCGCGTACAACATCTTACGACAGGCGCGCAGCTCAGATGGCAGGGCTGAATTAGACTTCTGGCGCGGCAAGACACCTCGGGGCTCTACTTAGAGGTCCAGTCTCGTTTAAAATCGCTGCCGTGGACGAAAGGAGCGACAAAGCCCGAACCACGCGGCGGGAGTTCCTGCGGCGTGCCACGGCCGTGGGGTTATCTCTCCCGCTTGGCCGCCAGTTGTTCGCGGCAACGAACACAGAGCAACAAGCGGAGTCCGAGTCTCCCTGCTTCGCTCCCCTGCCACCGCCGACGACACTTTCTTCGGATGACGATAAATTTCTCGACGAACTGATAAGCGCCGACTTCTGTTTTTTCTGGGAGCAGGCCGGTCCGGATACGGGGCTGGTCCGCGACCGCTTCAGCGTGCGCGCCGCCGATAATCGCGTGGTGGCGAGCGTTGCCGCCACCGGATTCGGGCTCACGGCGGTATGCATCGGCCACAATCGCGGCCTCATCACCCTTCCCGAGGCCACCGAGCGCGTGCTGACCACCTTACGTTTTTTGTGGAAGAAGCTGGCCACGCATCGCGGGTTCTTCTATCACTTCGCCAATATGAATACCGGCGAAAGGATGTGGGACTCCGAGGTTTCTTCTGTCGATACGGCAATCCTGCTGTGCGGCGTGCTCACCTGCCGCCAATACTTTCGGCAGATCGAGATCAACCGCCTGGCGCGCGACATCTTCAATCGCGTGGACTGGACCTGGCTTTCCGAGGATACCGCCTTGCTGCCGCAGGGCTGGACCCCGGAAGTCGGATTTCTCCCCTCCCGCTGGGATTACTACAGCGAACTGATGATGATGTACCTGCTGGGCATGGGATCTTCTACCTACAGCCTGGCGCCGGCCGCCTGGAACGCGTGGAAACGCACCACCTTCGAATATGACGGGTTGCGCTACATTGGCGCTTTTGCGCCCCTGTTCGTGCATCAATACTCGCAAGCCTGGTTTGATTTCCGCGGCAAGCGCGATGCCTATGCCGACTATTTCCAGAATTCTGTGCTGGCCACGGAAGCGCACCGCCGCTTCTGCATCGAACTGGGCAGGCAATACTCCGATTACAGCGAAGATCTGTGGGGCATTTCAGCTTCGGATTCGCAGAACGGCTACGTGGTCTGGGGCGGTCCCCCGGAAATGGGCCCGATCGACGGCACCGTGGTGCCCAGCGCCACCGCGGGATCCCTGCCCTTCCTGGCTCAACCCGTAATGCGCGTCCTGCGCAACATCAAAAACCGGTATCCCAAGGCTTGGAGCCAGTACGGTTTTGTGAATGCCTTTAACCCGCTGAATGACTGGTACGATCCGGATGTAATCGGCATTGATACGGGAATCACCATGCTGATGGCGGAAAATGCCCGCAGCGGCTTCGTCTGGAATACGTTCATGAAAAATCCCGAGGTTCAGCTGGGGATGCAGCGTGCTGGATTCAAAGCTTACTTGCCGCCCGCGGCGCAGCAGGCGGCGGCTTCCCACTGAGTATTCCCTTCAATTCCCCCGCCGCCCTTGCGGCCGGCAGCCTGATTCAGCCCGCCACGCACTTTCGATATTGCCGTGTTCGCGGACAGCATCCTGTGCTCTGCCGATAGCCCGCACCTCAAGTGATGATCGTCACTCGAGCACGGGTCATGTCAAAGGAGTGAAGGAGGCCCAGCGCGATCAATCTGGGCTTTTCATTCAGCAGGCCGGCAACGAGTCGCGGCCCATGGGCACGCGGGTGGTGACCCACGTCACGCCCCGCAGCCTCATGTATCACTGCTTCCGGGTTCGTAGCCGCGTAAGGTCAAAGTGGCAGGTGGGGTGAGCGGGAGCGATTTTTATGACACCTGTAGGTTATCTCCTCCTCGCTCTGCTGGTAGGTGCCGGTCTTTATTTCCTCTATCGCGTCGCATACCAATTCACTCGATTTGGCGGCAAGATGCTGGTTACGTGCCCGGAAACGCATCGTCCAGCCGCGGTCAAAATTGATAACTGGAGCGCGGCCCTGAGTGCGAAACCTGCCGCTCATCACCTGCACCTGAACGCCTGCTCGCGCTGGCCGGAGCGCCGCCACTGCGGCCAGGAATGCGTGTGCCAGATCGAGGAAGATCCCGATGCCCACCGGGTATGGACTATCGCCGCCCAGTGGTACGAAGGTAAGGACTGCGCCTACTGCGGCCGGACCATCGAATTAAGCCATTTCGATCGCCCGCCCGCCTTGCTGAATGCCGAGAAAAAAATGATGTGGGAGTGGACCGGTCTGCCGGCGGAAAACCTGCAGGATGCGTTCTCGACGTCCGTGCCCGTGTGCTGGAACTGCTACGTCACGGAAACCTTCATCCGCGAGCATCCCGAAAGCACCGTGGTCCGACCCTGGAAGCACTCCCCGCCGTGGGCGAAAAATTGATGGCCGTACTGACGAGGCGCTCTCAGCGCTGTCTTGTGCTCAGTCCAGCTTCAACGGACGTTTATCGACATCTTCCTCTTTGAGTGGGCGGTATTTGTGCCAGAGGTGAAGTCCACCGGCGATAACCACGCCCACCGCGACGCTGATCAGGAAAAACCAGCGGGCCGCAGGAAGCATGATCACCAGCACCGCTACGGCGATCGCAACCACCACCACGCCCACTATGCCCCGCGTCGGATGTCGTTCTGGTGGCGGCGAGTCTACATTCATGATTGAAACGCCCCTAGAGTAATTTTAGCCCGCGGACGGGATCGAGATGGGCTTTCGATTCGCCGCTGGACGCACTGGGTTGACGCCGGCGAACAGGGTATAACCTGAAATGCTGTTAACTACCTTGTTACTTGATCGCCTATTGAACGAGCGCCAGAATGATCGGGCTCATCCCGCAAGCTCAGCCTGCTGAATTTGCCGGCCGTGAGTGCTTATAACCTCCCCCAAAGAACGAAGCAGCGGTCGGGAGTATTCCTAACTTGTCCATGAGATGCTGGGTACTGCCAGCAGTCTGCCGGGCTTTTTGCGCCCGTTCCCTTACATGTCTTGGGGTATTCCTGTTGCTCGGGCTTGGCCTTTCCGCGCAGACACAACGGCCTGCGCCGCAGTCCAGCGGGCCGGACCACGACAACCCTCTGGCGCGTGAATTGTGGTTTCGGCAGGGCCGCATTGTGCCGGGAAAAGCGGGAACTGCCGCCCGTCTGCTGCATCGCGCGTACCAGCAGAAAATGCAGCTGCGCGCGAAGTTGCGGCCGAGGACGGCGTCTTCCTACACAGCTCTGTCCACAGCCAGCACCTCCACCACCTACGGCGGCTGGGTGCCGCTGGGACCGGCGCCCATAAATTCCAATGCCACCGGCAGCCTGGAAGACCAGGACTACGGACCGGTGGTTGGGCGCGCGACTTCAGTGGTTGCCGATCCCGGCGATCCGACGGGGAACACCGTTTACCTCGGCGGAGCGTATGGCGGGCTTTGGAAATCCACGAATGCCGCCGCGGCCAATCCCGCCGCCGTCATCTGGACGCCGCTAATTGACCAGCAGGCCACGCTGGCGGTGGGAGCGGTGGCAGTGCAGCCTAGCAGTAAGGGTCCCAGTAACTTGATCCTGGTGGGGACCGGCGAGGCTGATTTCTCGATCGATTCCTACTACGGTCTGGGAATTTTGCGTTCCGCGGATGGCGGCAATACCTGGACACTGATCAACTCCACTAGCAATAACAAGTACGCATTCGCAGGACTGGCGTTCGCTAAAATCGCTTTCAGCACTGCCAATCCCAACCTGGTAGTAGCGGCGGCGGCAGGCGCAGGCAACGACGAAGGAGCCAGCGCCGCCGACGGCGGCAATATGCCAGGACTCTACACTTCCGGTGATGGCGGGCAAACCTGGACTCTCGCCCTCTCCGGGGTACCGGGAGGCGGCGCGACTTCCGTGATTTACGACGCCGTCAGCCACCAGTTTTTCGCTTTCCTGCAATTCGAGGGCTATTACCGGTCCGGCGATGGCGTGAACTGGACTCGCCTGGCCAATCAGCCCGGCACCGCCCTGCAGAATTGTCCCGTGGGCAACAACGGGGGCCCTTTCTGCAACGTCTTTCGTGGGGAAATGGCTGTGGTGCCCGGGCGCGAAGAACTCTACACCTGGTATGTGACCATCGATAACCAGGGAAACATTGGAGATGGCGGCATTTACAAAAGTACAAATGCGGGTTCTTCCTGGCAGCAGGTAGACGACAGCGGGATCACCAACTGTGGCGACGGGACGGGCAATGGCTGTGGCACGCAGCAGGGCTGGTTTAACCTGACCTTGGCCGCCGTGCCCAACGGAGGGGGCACCGACCTCTACGCGGGCGCGGTCAATATATTCAAGTGCACGATCACGGCTGGCAACAATACCTGCGCAACCAGTCCCTTCATAAACCTGACCCACGTTTACGGGTGCTCGCCGCTGGGCTCGCTGGCCCATGTGCATCCCGACCAGCACGGCATCAGCTTTGTGCAGGTCAGCAACTCGCAAGTAATCATGTACTTCGCCAACGACGGCGGCATCTATCGCGCCCTCAACGGCTACGCCTTCCGCTCCGGCACGTGCGGCGGCCCACCAAATCCGTTTCAGAATCTGAACGGAACCATGGGTTCCATGGCCGAGTTCGTCGATTTCTCCAATGCTCCCGCGGATGCGGCCACCCTGCTGGGGGGCACGCAGGACAATGGTTCACCGGCCACGGACGCGGCCCATGGCAGCAGCTGGATTTCGGTGAACGGCGGAGATGGCGGCTTCAATGCCATCGATCCAAATTTTCCCGATACATGGTTCACCTCCAATACTGACGTCAGCGTGCAGCGCTGCAACGATGGCATCAATTGCCTGGGGCAAACCTTCGATAACATTGTCACCAACTCAACAGTGGGCGGCGATCACGGGTTTTTCTACACACCTTATATCTTGGATCCCCAGGCAGACACCCGGATGATGGTGGGGACTTGCCGGTTATGGCGCGGGAACAGCGATGGCAGCGGTTTTACGCCGCTGAGCTACAACTTCGATACGGTGCTGAACCAAACTCCCAACCAGGCCTGTAGCGGAAATGAAACCCAGCTCATCCGCTCCATCGCCGCCGGCGGGCCCAACACTGCCAACGGGTCCTCGGTTATTTACGTGGGGACGGAGGGTGGCTATGGTTCTAATGGCAATCTGGTGTCGAGTAACATCTGGGCAACCAATAATGCCGATTTAGGGCCATTCACGTGGGCCATGCTGTTCAATTCCGGTGTCTTCCCGATCTTTGGCGGGCAGTTTCCTATTTCCAGTATTGCCGTCGATCCTGGTGATCCCACCGGGAATACCGCCTACGCGACCCTTATGGGTTTTGGCATTGCGCACGTGCTGCAGACTACCAATCAGGGTAATACCTGGAAACAGGTGGGAA
>DATGIY010000079.1:0-4516 GCA_035295475.1 Terriglobales bacterium | reverse complement strand
TTCGCTTTTGGTTGGGATTCCCGCCTCACGCGTGCTGGGAGTGGCGGGTGGCATCTGGGGCATCAATGTTTCTGATGTGGTTTCGTTCGTGATCGTAGCCCTGCTGCTCCATCGCAAGATCAAGGCCAACACGCGCGCTGTTCCCGTCTGCGCATGAAGTCCATCTGAACCATGAATTCGTCATCCAGCACCGAGACCGAAACCTTGACGGGAGAGGATCAGATCTTCCCGGCCCGGCTGCATCACATCGGCTTCGTGGTGAATTCAATCGCGGCCAGCGCTCAGGGATTCATCGATTCCCTCCACGCCACCTGGGATGGCAACATCTTTCATGACCCACTCCAGCGAGTGCGGGTGACGTTTTTGCAATCGCGCGTGCCCGGGGAAGCTTGCATGGAATTGGTGGAGCCCGCGGATGAACAGTCGCCCGTGACAGGGTTCTTACGTTCCGGCGGCGGCCTTCATCACCTCTGTTACGAAGTTGATGATCTGGAACTGCAGCTCAAAGCCGCCCGTTCCCACGGCGCTCTAGTGGTAAAACCGCCCTTGCCGGCGGCGGCCTTCGGTGGCAGAAGAATCGCCTGGGTCTTTACGCGCCAGCGCCTGCTTCTGGAATATCTGGAGGCTTCGAAGAAAGAACTCGCCTGATGCGTACTCTGGCTCAAAGCGATCAGCGGTTCGTGACCATCAGCGTGGATGATGGCCATCCCACGGACCTGCGCACCCGCGATCTGTTGCAGAAGTATGGCCTGAAGGCAACATTTTATGTCCCAGCCAGGAATGCGGAACGGCCGGTGATGTCCGCGACAGAGTTCCGCGAACTGGGGCGGAGCTTCGAACTCGGGAGTCATACGTTTAATCATGTAGCTCTGGGAGCGTTGCCGCTGGCGAGAGTACGCGAGGAAATCATCCAGGGCCAACAATGGCTGCAGGATTTGCTGGGGACTTCGGTGACGTCCTTCTGTTATCCGCGAGGGAAGTTCACCCCCGCCGTGAGCGGACTAGTCGAGGAGGCCGGCTTTCTTGGCGCTCGCACCTGCATGTTCAATCTGACGGTCTTCCCCAAGAACCCATTTCTTTGGGGCGTAAGCACACACGCCAGCGACCACACCAGCCTGGTGCAGATTCGACATGCCCTGCTGGAACAGAATTTTGCCGGAGCGTTCAATTACTGGCGCGTCTTCAAGGGCTGCCGCCAGTGGGACGCTCACTTCTCTCACAGCATGGATTGGGTGGCCAAGCACGGCGGAATTGCCCATCTGTACCTGCACAGCTGGGAGATTGACCGCTTCGATCAATGGCACCGGCTGGAGGCGGTCTTTCGCTCCATTGCCGCCAATCGCGCGCTAAACAATGTAACCAATGGCACGCTTTTCAAACTCTGGAGGTCACAACGACTGCCAGTTGGCCTTCGGGCTGACGCGGAAGGGGAAGTGCAATGACACCAGCAATCGCTAATTATCTCGATAGCATTTATGACTCGCTTTATGCCGCGATTCGTGAACTCAACCTGCAGATGCCGAAAAACCGACAGATTCCGCCGCTGCCCCAGACCGCTCTCTTTGGGGATAACAGCTATCTGGATTCCCTGGGCTTGGCAAACTTCATCGTGCTCGCCGAGCAGAAGTTAGAGCAAAACTTCGGGGTAACCGTGGATCTTACCCAGGACAATCCCTTTTCCGATGAAAGCGGCCATTTTCGTACCCTGGGAACTCTCGCGCTCTACACCGCCAGCTTGCTGAAAGCAAAGAACCGTGAATAGCAGCTCCACCGAGTTGTACATAATTTCGGATTTCAACCTCGAGGCCTTTGCCCGGCAGATAGAGAACGACTCTGCGCAGCCTCAGGTGCGAGCCAAAAGCGCTCCTCATGGGCAGGTCTTTCCCTCCCTCCTCAAGGCGGAAACGAAAGCGAGTCAGCAGGAATTCTGCCTGGTATGGACACAGCCTGAAGGCGTCCTTCCCAGTTTCCGCAAGGCGCTGCAGCTGCAGCCATTCGCGGAGCAGGACTTGTGGTCGGAAGTGCGTCATTTCAGCGACTGCCTGAAGCAGTGCTGTTCCCGGTTCCGCGCGGTCTTCGTGACATCCTGGGCGCTGCCCAGCTTTCAGCGCGGTTATGGATTGCTTGATTTTCAGCAACGTTCAGGTCTGCGGCGGCTGTTGCTGGAAGTGAATCTGCTTCTTGCGAAAGAATTGGAATCCAGCTCCGGAACATATTTGCTCGACTCGACCGCCTGGCTGCAGGCCGCCGGCTCGAAAGCATGGAGCCCCAAGCTCTGGTATCTCAGCAAGTGTCCTTTCGGGAATGAGGTGCTGCAAAGCGCGATCCGGGACGTGAAGGCCGCCATCGCCAGCGTGTCTGGATCCTACCGCAAGCTGATTGTGGTGGACCTGGACGACACTCTCTGGGGCGGCGTGGTCGGCGACCTGGGCTGGCAAAGCGTCGCTATTGGGGGGCACGATTATCGCGGCGAAGCATTCGCCGATTTCCAACGCGCTCTGCAGACGCTCCGCCGGAGAGGGGTTTTGCTGGCTATCGCCAGCAAGAACCAGGAGGAGATCGCGCTGGAAGTCCTGCGCCAACATCCGGAAATGGTATTGCGGCTGGACGATTTCGCGGCCTACCGGATCAACTGGAATGACAAGGCTGCCAACATTGTGGATTTAGCCGCCGAGCTCAATGTGGGTCTGCAATCGGTCGTCTTTCTCGACGACAATCCCGTGGAACGGGCACGTGTCCGCCAGGCTTTGCCCGAAGTGCTGGTGCCGGAGTGGCCTGATGACAAAACTCTTTTTGCCAGCGAACTCCTGCGCCTGACCTGTTTCGACCTCCCCCAATTGACAAGCGAAGATGCAAGCCGCACCGAGCTATATATTGCCCGGCGTCAGCGTGAGTCGGCCAAAGGCACATTTGCTTCTTTCGACGAATGGCTGCACTCTTTGCACACCATTCTCGTAGTGGAAGAGCTGAACGATTCAAATCTGCCGCGCACCGTACAACTTCTGAACAAAACCAATCAGATGAACCTGGCCACCCGCAGGCTGGGTGAAGCCGAGCTTCGCCAATGGTTGCGTGCGGGAAATCGCAAGTTGTGGACGTTCAGAGTCAAAGATGATTTCGGCGACTCGGGGATTGTTGGCATCGTCAGCTTGCAGATTGATGGAGCGGAAGCACAAATTGTGGATTTCGTGCTCAGCTGCCGGGTTATGGGCCGCCGCATCGAGGAGGCCATGATCGCGGTTTGCCTCGGCCACGCTCGCGCCCTGGGCGTGGAGCGAGTGCGAGCTGATTTTGCCCCCACAGCCAAGAACCGGCCTTGCCTGGATTTCTGGCTGGGCTCGGGCTTTGCGCATGACCAGGACAAGAATTCGTTCTCCTGGGATCTGGCGAAGCTTTATCCCGCTCCGCCAGCTGTTGAAATCCTTTGCGACGATCCTGCGCTCCTGCGGGACCGGGAATCAGCCAACCGGGCTCTTGCCCACGTATTGCCTGATTGAAACCGCTTGCCAACGGCATCACAGCTTAAGTCTTGAGGGAGATCACGCTCGTGTCATCCAGTACCAGCCGCGCTAATTCGTCGCCCGCTGAAAACCAGGCTGCACACCTTTCCGCTAGTCGGCTTATCGGTCTGGGGGCTTGGTTTGGACTGGTAACCGGACTGGTGGAAGGCAGCGGACTATTGGCGGTATTCGGCCATGGATGGCTGAACTCATCCGTTCGCGTTGGGGTATCGGTCCAAATTGTGTGGATCTCTACCCTCGTCGACGTCGCGCTCTACGTTGGTCTGGCGCTCATTCTGGCGGCGGCATCGGCGGTAGTACCAAAGCTGCGCTTCCTGCCGGTCGCTGCCTCCATCTTCACCTTCGTCACCATGATGGATTGGTGCGGGCTGACGGCACGCATTGCCCCGCTGGCAGTTTTGGCCCTGGCGCTGGCAATCACGGTGAACGTTGCCCGCTGGCTGCGAAAGAATCCCGCTCGTGCGCACCGCTTTTTCTTCCGCAGTTTGCCTTGGGTGGTTGCGGCGGCGGTGCTGGTGGGAGCCGGTATTGAAGGGACGCTGCGCGTGCGCGAACATCTGCTGACCAGCCGCCTGCAAAAAGTTCCCGCCAACTCTCCCAATGTGCTGGTGATCGTGGTGGATACCCTGCGGGCCGATCATCTTTCACTCTTCGGCTACCCCCGTCTGACCAGCCCCCATATTGACGCCTTTGCCAGGCAAGGCGTTCTGTTCGATAACGCGATTTCCACCGCTTCCTGGACTCTGCCCTCCCACGCTTCCATGCTGACCGGACTCTATCCCCACGAACACGGTTTGCAGAATGATGGCGCGCTTGACAACCGCCACCGCACGCTGCCCGAAGCGATGGCGGCCCTGGGATATCGCACCGGCGGATTTTCCGCCAATACCGGCTATTTCTCCCAGCGCACGGGTCTGGCCCGCGGATTCCTTCATTTTGAGGACTACTTCTATTCTCCGGGCGACATGATCCGCAGGACGCTCTGGGGCAGAGTG
>DATGIY010000078.1:0-4585 GCA_035295475.1 Terriglobales bacterium | reverse complement strand
ATACATCCTGCTCGCCCTACCGCTCCTTTACCTACGCCGAGTATGGCGAGACCGTGGAACGCCTGGCCCGCGGGTTGGTGGCTGCCGGCTTGCGGCCCGGGGAAGTGCTGGCCATCTATTTACCGAACTCGTGGGAATTTTGTGCTGCCTTTCACGCCGCCACCCTGGCCGGCGCGGTAGCCAACCCGCTGAATCCCAGCTATCGCGAGCGCGAAGTGCGTTATCAGCTGGAGAACTCCGGCGCAGCCATGCTCCTCACGGACCCGCGCACCACCAGGATGAATCTTTCCGGGCTGCCCGCCTTGCGGCGGGTTTTAACCACCGGCGACAATTTCTCCGAACTGCTGCGCCCGACCTCCGCCCCGCTGCCTTCTCCGGAACAGCCTTCGCACGAGGCCATTGCCGCCTTGCCCTACTCCAGCGGCACCACCGGCCTGCCGAAGGGAGTCATGCTCTCCCATTTCAACCTGGTGGCCAACATTTACCAAATTATTGGCCCCGACGGCTCCGCCTTTCGCCCTGATGACGTAGTGCTCTGTTTTCTACCGCTGTACCACATCTATGGTTTGAACGTGGTGCTCAGTCCGCAGATCGTGCTGGGCGCCACTATCGTTCTGATGCCACGTTTCGAGACCGCTGAAGCGGTGCGGCTGATCGGCGAACAACGCGTGACTTGCATGCCCTGTGTGCCTCCCATCCTCAACGCCTTCTGTCAGGCGGCGGAGCAGCACGCCTTTCCCAGCCAGCACACGGTGCGCTGGGTCAAATCGGGGGCCGCGCCGTTGGCACCCGAGTTGGCTTCCCGCTTCAGCCAGCTGACCGATATTTCGGTGGTCCAGGGATATGGAATGACCGAAGCCTCGCCGGTTACCCACCTGGGGTACCTGGATGCTGCCCGCTATCGGCCTGATTCCATCGGCCAAGCCGTTGCGGAAACGGAATGCCGCATTGTGGACGAGACTGGGTCTGAAGCCGCCGCGGGCGAAGCGGGGGAACTGGTCATGCGCGGCCCGCAATTCATGCTGGGCTATTGGTAGGATCCGCAGGCCAGCGCGTCTGTCTTGCGCGATGGCTGGTACTGGTCGGGCGATGTGGCCACTCGCGACGCCGATGACTTCTTCCACATCGTGGATCGACGCAAGGAGATGATCAAGTACAAGGGCTTCTCGGTTGCGCCCGCCGAGGTCGAGTCTGTGCTTCTGGAGCATCCAGCGGTCCGCGATTGTGGCGTGATCGGCAAGCGCGATGCCGCGGCCGGCGAGCTGCCTTGCGCCTTCGTGGTCCTGCGCAACGGACACGCTCCTGACAGCAAGACCTCCGCTGAACTCTGTGATTTTGTGGCCCAGCGCCTTACGGGCTATAAGCAGCCGCGGGAAATTCGATTCGTGGATTCCATCCCGCGTACACCTTCCGGCAAAGTCCTCCGCCGCCAGCTGCGGCAGCAGCTCTAAACTTTTCCTGCGAGACTATCCGGCGAATCAGCGGGATTCTCCGGCAAGGAGCCTATTTGTCGTACACCGAGTATTGTTTTCGCGGCGGGTTCAACTTGATGGTTATTTCGTGCACCGGCTGATCGATGTCGTAGTCTTGTCCAAAAGTTTGGAACCCGGGGGCCAGCACCTGTACCCGCAGTTTGCCGTAAGGTACGCCGTCGAAGCTGGTTTTGCCGTCCAAGTCGGTCTTCAACTCATAGCCGCCCTTGGATTGGTGGCCCTTTTCATCCACCTCGTGCAGCACGACCGCGGCATTGCGCACCGGTTTGCCGGTGGTCGCTTTCAGCACCAGGAAATTGATGGTGGAGTCCTGATCCTTTTTCTTGTCCTTATCGCGGGCAAAGGAAAGGGTTACTACAAGCAGCAGGAGAGCGGCGACGACAGCGAGTTTCCTCATAGCAGTTCGTATTGTAGGTAGCCCAGCAACTCAGTTTCAAGTTTCCGTCTATTGCCGCCGGGCGGCACGCGAACCTCGAAACACCGGTCATTCTCTCGGACTTACCACTGTTCCGATACGAGCGAACTGGACTTCCGCCGCAGCACCGGTCCGCCATCGTTCTTGTCTTTCTCTTTGCGATCGCGCCGTATCAGGCGGGGCGGCCCCCCGGCATCAGGACGATGTTTCTCCACATCGCGCTCCAGGCGTTCTTTCATCTCCTGAAATTCACTGGTATCCACGACGTACTCGGCCTGCGGTGGCAGGATGGTGGCGATCTCCTGCTGCGCCCGCCGGATGCGATCGCCGGTCATGGGATGGGTGCTGAATGCTTTGGCCAGCTTACCCTGGTGCTGCTTCTCTCCCGCTTTCAGCTTCTCAAAGAAGCGCACGAATGCCTGTGGGTCGTAACCGGCGGCGTACTCGTATTGCAGTCCGAGCAAGTCGGCTTCCCGCTCCGCGTCGCGGCTGAACTTCAGGAACGACATGGGTACGGCTAGCCCGGCCACTTCCCGCACCGCGTAGCCTACGGGACCGCCCACAAAAATCAGAGGAATGGAGACCAGGTTGAAGATCTGCGCCCGGGTGGCATTTCTTGTCGCATGCCGCGCCGCCACGTGGGCGATTTCGTGGGCCATGACTCCGGCTAACTCCGCTTCGCTGTCGGCCGCTATAATCAAGCCGCTATCTACGTAGAAATAGCCGCCCGGCAGCGCGAAGGCATTGATTTGGTCGTCGTCCAGCACTTTGATCGTGAAGGGGACCTTGGCATCGGAATGGCGCACGATGGCTTGTCCAACACGGTTCACGTATTCATTGATTACGGGGTCGCTGATCAGCCGCGACTGGCTCTCCACTTGCTCCGCCAGTTGATGCCCCAGAGCCTGTTCTTTTTGCAGCGAGTAAAAATTGACTCCGCTTCCCACGTTGCGCTGGCCGATCAGGCTGACATCGTCTTCCGCGTGCTTTAACTTCAAGTGTTTGCCCGGTCGCGGTTCCTTGCTCGCCTTCACCGCTGCCGGCTCAACCCCGTTATCGCCGGGCGGTCCATCGGACGCAAGCGGTGGCGGCACGGCGGTGGCCGTCGTGGTGACTCCCGGCGCCGGCTGCTGGCCCCATAGCGGCGCGCAAAATATAAGCAGAAGTGATGCCAGCAGCACTGCCGAGCTCTGCCGCAGCAATTTCTTCAGCTTTTGATCTAGAGTGTGACTGAATTTGAGATGAGCGGACTGCTGCCGGCAAAGGGACGGGTTCCGCATACCACCAACCTGGGAAGTGCAGCCTCGCTTCGCCGTGGGCACGGCGAGAGCATTTTGCACTTTACCACTTTGATTCCTGCTGTCCAGTGGGCCTTTCAGCCCCCTGCTCCCCTTAGAGGTCTACCGTGCAAGCGATCGTTGTCCCGGAGATTTCCCTAGCAAGACAAAATGAGCCCTGCAATGCATTGTCAGGCAATGACTTACAACCGGCGCCTCGACTTGACAATAGGGGGCTAAAGTTTTTAAAATTTAGCACTCGACGGGCAAGAGTGCTAATGGCAGGTTTTCGTGAAGGTCGCCCGGCGACTTCATCAATAACCGGCAATTCAATTCAACCATTCGCAAGCCCATTTTGAAAGGAGTGGAGCAACATGGCAGCTAAGTTTACCCCCCTGCACGACCGCATCCTGGTGCGTCGCGTAGAAGAAGCCGAGACCACCCGGGGCGGCATCATCATCCCCGACACCGCCAAAGACAAGCCGCAGGAAGGCGAAGTTATTTCTGTGGGTAAGGGCAAGAGCAACGAGAAGGGCGAAGTATTCCCCCTGGCCGTTAAAGCAGGCGATCGCGTTCTGTTTGGCCGCTACGCCGGCACCGAGGTGAAGATTGACGGCGAGGACTTCCTGATCATGAAGGAAGAGGAAGTTCTGGGCATCCTGGAAGGCGCGCGCAAGTCCGAGAAAGAGCACGCCACCGCGGGAAAGCGGTAGCTAGAACCTAGTGGCTAGTAGCTGCGGAACCCAAAATTTTCATCCGGCTGCAATGCCGGCGACGAAACGAAATCATAGGAGACGAAAAGTATGGCAAAGCAGATTGTTCACGGAGAAGAATCCCGGCAGTCGATTCTTCGCGGCGTCAACCTCCTGGCCGATGCGGTCAAGGTGACGCTGGGCCCGAAGGGTCGCAATGTGGTTATTGAAAAGAAATTCGGTTCGCCGACCATCACCAAGGACGGCGTCACCGTAGCCAAGGAAATTGAACTGAAAGAGCCCCTGGAAAACATGGGCGCACAGATGGTGCGCGAAGTGGCCAGCAAGACCAGCGACGTGGCCGGCGACGGCACCACCACCGCCACCGTTCTCGCTCAGGCCATCTACCGCGAGGGTGTGAAGACGGTAGCTGCTGGCGCCAATCCCATGGCCCTGAAGCGCGGCATTGACAAGGCGGTCTTCACTGTCTGCGGCGCGATCGACAAGGAAGGCAACCGCGGCAAGGGCAAGCTGGATGAGTTCTCCAAGCCGGTCAGCGGCGAGATGATCGCCCAGGTGGGCACAATCTCTGCCAATAACGATGAGACCATCGGCCGCATCATTGCCGAGGCCATGAAGAAAGTGGGCAAGGACGGCGTCATCACCGTGGAAGAGTCCAAGACCATGGAGACCCAGCTCGACGTGGTC
>DATGIY010000077.1:0-3033 GCA_035295475.1 Terriglobales bacterium | reverse complement strand
ATCTGCGGCCTCGGTTCGTTGGCGGGATTTCCCTGCAGCGTATCGGTTGCCTGACCGAATTGAAGATCCAGCCGTCCACCCCATCGCCGCCCGGAAGCCACGTCGGGAGCGTGTTCCGCCACTACGCTTGCCTGATTCAGGCTGAACTCGTTGCTGAGGACGTCATACGCTCGCAGCAAATTCACGCGCCCCACGGGATTGTTAAAGTTGTACGCGTAGTAGGTGTCGATCCCGAAGTTGATGGTGGTGTCGCGGAGGAAGTCGAGGGTTTTCCGATCCTCTGCACTGATCGCCGCAACCGGCTGTGCCGTCTGTGGCATAGCTGCTGTCGGGGCCGGCTCCAATGGCGGTGATGCCGCACCGTTATATGCCGCGTCGCCGTGCACGGCCGTGCTCGCCGGCTGTAGCTGTCGCACGAGTTGTTTGAGCTCTGCCACTTCTGTTTCCAGTTGTTCCACCCGCCGCTGCAGGTCCTGATTCGAGCTATTCGGGGCCGTCGACTGCTGGCCCCGCGCCGCCGCCAAAGTTACGAAAACAACTAGTACGTATGCTGGATACGACTTCATATACGGTGGCTACCTTTCCCTCCACTAGACTGCTGCCACTCTTTTGGAGGAACTCAAGCATACGATTCACACGGTTAAAACTTCACCAAAATTGCCATGGTGACGCGATCTTCCGTAAAGCGCAGGTCGGGATACCAGGTATTGGTGGGCGATCCATTGCACGTGGTGAAGCCGCTCAGACACACGAGCGTTCCTGGATTTCCGTTGTTGCCACCCGGCGGCGTCATCCCGCCGGGGCCATTCCAGTACGGCACGTTTGAGTGGCGATGATTGAATTCCCACCGGAATGTGATGTACTGGCTGGGCATGTAGTCATAAGTCGCCGAGATATCCCACGCCTTGAAGGGATCGCCGGGATTCTCCGTGAAATACGGGGTGCCGGTGGTTGCGGTCGCACCGTCGATCGGCGGCAGAAGCACCAGGTAGCGACCGGGATTATTAATTTTTCCGCCCCCCAGCGTGAATGCGTAACGATCTTTGTGGAACCACCAGCGGTTGTAGAGCATATATCCGAGGAAACTCTGCTTGTAGGCGAGAATCTGACCGGCCGCATTCTTCTTGTTGGTCGTGCAATTCACTCCGCCACCGCTCTCGCAACCTGCGGCGCCTGTGAGGCTGAAAGCCATCTTGTCGAGAAAACGTTCTGGATGGTCGTAGTACTTGACTTCAATGCTGTTGTCGGTGTGGTACCGAGTGCGGTTTGGGATGCCTAATGTATCGGCTCCCGCGCCGTAGTTGTTGGAAAGCATTGAGAGCCAACCCGTTGGCCGATACAGGATCTGCCCGCCGAAGCCCAACCTTCCGTTATATCGGGCGTAAGATTGCCATCCATTGATAATCCAGGGCTCGATCTTCAACTTCTCTGTCGGGAAGACCTGGATGCGCATGCCGGTGAAAAACCACGGCGTATTGGAGGACACGTAAGACGGCTGGTAGGCCCAGTTATCGAAGTTGTAGAAGCTGAAAAGGCCCACGTACGATAAGAAGATTCCAGCATCGACGTTGATGCCATGCAGCGCATCCCAGTGATACCCGCCGTAAGCCTCATTGACATAGCGGTACGCATTATCCAACTGCCATTGACCGCGCGAATAGCTGGCATCGTTGCGGGGCGTCGCGGTCGCATAGAGCCCGATCTGGCTGAGCACGCGCGCACGCACATGATCGAAGTGAAAATCGCCACCGATGCCCAGATGGGTTAGGCCAACTTCATTCGAACGGAACACTTCGCTCGAGCCGCTGATCGTATCGTCCTTGGGATGGTTGAAGTCGTAGTGGTAGGCAACATCCGCCCGCACCTCTGGCGTGAAGAACTTCGAATCAAAAGGCAGATCTTTCGTGCGTGGATTCCCATTGAGCCAGGTCCAGTCGGCAAAGGCAAAGGGCTCGGCCTTCGCGGGTTTGGCCGGAGTCGAATTGTCGCTGACTGCGGATTGAGTCACCGTCGGATTGAGGGCAACCGCGGAGGACCGCGCAGTGACAGGCACAAATGCCATCGCCGGTGGCGCGCTCACGGCTTGCGTATCTGCCGGCTTCACCCGCTGCACAGCCGCTGATTGCTGTTTGAGCTGTGTCTCTAGCTCCTCGATCCGCTTCTTCATCGCCTCCAGTTCCTGGAGGATTTGCTGCGAGATTTGGGAATTTGCCGAGGCAGTTCCTGCATCGCTTGAGCCCGCTTCATGGTTCGTGTTCAGTGTCTGTTGTGCGCGAAGCGGAGCCGCCAGAATGAGTGCCACTACCAAGGCCAGCGCTACCCGCTCGCCACCTTCTCCATGAAATTTGCGGTTCAGTGCATGTACTGGAATCACAATAAGTTCCCCCCGTTGTCCAGTTGGATGAAACTGGGTCATGTGGCGTTTATGGGTTGCGGGAGTGGATATCGCCGACTCCTTCAGCAAAGCTGCCAGAACGCGCAGCAGGAAAGTTACAGAGCCGGCACACAGCATGACCAAGGCCAGTTTCACCATAGGCACACACTTAACTGAAAAGATTCGTGGGACTATTTGACAGCCGCTTCCATAAGAGCGGGGTTAAGAATTCATAAAGAAGTCATAAAGAGTGCGGTCACCGAGGTCACGCCCGCATGCCGACGGACCGCTGCGAGGGCCGACCTAGCAGCCCCAGTCCGCTTCCCCCGGCTTAGCGTAGTACTTGCGTCCGGGCGTAGAGGCGGCGGGCGTAGAGGACAGTTCGAGGAGTGCAAGGCGGGCGGCCGCTACCATCAATCTGCGTTCGCTTTGCGGCGTACGTTCCCAGGAGGAACCCTCGGGCTTCTCGTGGATGGCGCACCGCTCAGTGCAGTCATGCGCTAACGCTTCGCGGTAGATGAAAAGGAGCTTTGCCAGTTGTTCTGCGCTCACTTCTTGGATCGATGACATGATCGTTAACCTTCTTTTCCCCTTTTTCAGATCAGCGGACGGCTAAAAGGCCTCAGCCTGGTCCCTTCCGCTCAGCCCATTGGATACGG
>DATGIY010000076.1:0-6183 GCA_035295475.1 Terriglobales bacterium | reverse complement strand
CACGTCGAAGCCAATGGAAAGCAGTTTGCGCCGCCGGTTCAACAGCAGGCGGAAATCCATTTCTTGCGCCAAAAGGGCGGCCCCGCGGGCCAGTTCCTCCAGTTCATGAATGAGCTGCAGCGCATGCGTGCGGGTGGCGGGCAGCATGGCGAGCAGCGCCTGGTACAGTCCCCTGCGCTCCGGAGCTACGTGCTCGTCCGCCATGGCCAGCTGGAGCTGGTGCGTGAGCCGCTCGGCAAACTGAGGAATGCGGTCCAAAGGCAGGTCTCGGCCTTCGATGACCAGGTCAAGAGCTGGATCCGTCCGCAGGCAGGCGAACTCCGGCAGCATCCAGGGAGCGTAGAAACGCGTGGTTTCTTTCAGGTGCGTGAGGCGGCGGGCGAGTTCATGAGCAAACCAGCGCGCATCGGGGGAACTCTCGGGGGCCTGCAGATGATCGAATACGCCTTCCGGCAAAGCCAACATACGTTCCAGCCAGTCCTCGCGGTGAGCGGCGGAAGCCAGACCGGACGCAATATGGCGTGGGATTCCACCCACATCGCCCAGGACCAAAAGGTGGTCCAGGAAACCCTGCGCCAGATTACGTTCCAACACCGGCCGGTGCAGCCGTTCCTGGCAGCCCTGCTGCAGCGTCCACAGCGAAGCCATCAGATTGCCGCTGTCCACGCAGGAAACGAATAGAGGCGCCAGCGGCACCAGGGTGCGCGTGTCATACCAATTCAGCAGGTGACCGCGATAGCGGGGGAGCCGGCGCACGGTTTGCAGGGTCCGTTTGCTCAACAGAGCGAATTCCGGAACCGTTAGATAGCCGAACTCGCAAGCTACCTGGCGCGCGTTGAGCAGAAAGCCGAGATTCGTAGGCGACATCCGCGCCGCCACACGGAACGGAGCTTCCTGCACATTGTCGGGGATCAGCCAGTTATGTTCGGGATTGCTGAACTCGGCAAAATATCGCCACGTGCGCAGCGCGGCGCGGCGCAGCAGCAACTGGTCGCGAGCGGTAACCTGGCATCGCGAAGCACGCGGAGGACGGTTCAGCCACTTGGACAGCTGCTTGCTTGAAGCCCACAGGCCCAGAATTGGAACAGCTGCCAGCAGGGCATGGGGACGCAGGAAGGCAACGCCCAGAGCTATGGCCACCGCCAGCACGGGCGTCCAGTCCAGGTAAGCGTCAACCGCGCTGCGGCGCCGCATACCCAGCTCGGCTTCCGCCGCCGTCTCCCACTCCAGCAAGCGCTTGCGGGTGATCATGCGCCGAACCAGGGCGCGGACAATGGCATCCATCGAGAGCAGCGTCTGGTGGGCGAGAAACGTGAGATTCAACAGCCGGCCGAGGTTTTGCGTCAGCAGCGCGTTGCATGCGGTTCCCACCGCTTGCCGGCTGCGGTCGTTCGCGGCGCGCACCAGGCCGAGAACACACTCCAGCCAGGCGGGCAGGAAGAGGACAGCCATCGCCGCGAGCACCCAGTCAAGAGCGCGGCCGGGCAGCACCAACCAGCCGAGCAGAAGTAGAAGGAAGGTCGCGGGCTCCACCAGGCTGCGGCGCAGATTATCCAGAATCTTCCAGCGCGAAATCAGGGAAATGGGATTGGGCACGCGATTGCCGGACTGATCGGGCACGCGGGAGAAGAGCCACTCCGCAACTTGCCAATCGCCCCGCAGCCAGCGATGCTTGCGCCGGTTGTAGGCACTGTAGTGCGAAGGATAATCGTCAATCAGTTCGATGTCGCTGGCCAGGCCGGCGCGGGCGTAGGCGCCTTCAATCAGGTCGTGACTCAGCAGGGAATTGCAGGGGAAGCGACCGTCCAAGACTTGATGCAGGGTGTCAACTTCGTAGATTCCCTTGCCCGCGAATATGGCCTCACCATAAAGATCCTGGTAAGTATCGGAGACCGCGTGAGTGTAGATGTCGATTCCGGTCTGGCCGGAGTAGATGTTCGCCAGCCGGGAGCGGGCGGCGCTGTGTACGCTCACTGCTACCCGCGGCTGCAAAATGCCGTAACCGGATACGACGATGTTGCGCCGGTTATCCACAATGGCGCGGTTCAGCGGATGAGCGAGTGTGCCCACCATGCGCTGCGCCGTACCCCGGGGCAGTTCCGTGTCCGCGTCCAGAGTAATCACGAAGCGGACCTGGGGAAGAATGACGGTATTACCCACCTTTACCGGGAAACTGTCATACTGCCCGCGCAGCAATTTATTCAGATCCTGCAGCTTGCCGCGCTTGCGTTCCCATCCCATCCATACACCTTCGCGCTCATCATGCACGCGGTGACGATGCAGGAGCAGAAAGGAACCAGTACTCTGCCCGGCATATTTCTCGTTCAGCTTGGCGATGAGTTCGGCGCAGAGCGTGACCAGCGGATCGTCCTCTGGCGCCGGTTCGGCGGAATCTCGCAAATCGGTCAGCAAAGCAAAATGCAATTGGGGATCGCGGTTCCCCAAGTAGCGAATTTCCAGGTCTTCTACCAGCTTGCGCACCTGCCGCTCATTGAGCAACAGGGCGGGCACGACGACCAGAGTGACGCAGTCGGCGGGGACGCCTTCGGAGAAATCCAGCTTGGGAAGGATCTTGGCGGGCAGTATCGCTCCCGTGACGTAGTTCATTACCTCGACCGCCGCCTGCGAGCAAGGCAGGAACAGGGCCAGCATGGCCAGCAACACCAGGGCAGGAGAGCCCACGGGACCGATCACGCCCAGCAACACCGCCAGCATGATGCTGAAGGTGATCAACTGAATGCCGACGAGGTAATAAGCGTCGGGATGCTGCCGCAGGAAGCCTTGGACCCTCTGCGTCAGCGAGGGCTGGAACCCGACGCGCTGCTTGAGCAGGCTGCTGCCCCGGCCGACCAGGTAGTAGCCGATATGGGAGCGCCGGGCGGCGATGCGCGGATCGCTGTATCGCCGCTGCCAGGCATCTCGCGCCAGGGAGAGAGCCTCGATGGCGACGTCCATCTCCGTGTGCTGGCTGCCGCGGGCGATATCGGCAACCGCCTTGCGGTATAAGGCCCGGCTCTCGAATTCCATGCGCGCGTAAGCGCCCTGGGGGTCATCGCGCAGCACGCGATCGAACAGGATCAGCGGCTCCAGAATCTCCTTCCAGCAAATCTGTCCCACATCATGCAGGCTGCGAATGCAGGCTCCCAGGCCGTAAGATCCCTGCCGGTCGCGTAATACCCGCGGAGCCCGTTCAGCAACTCGCTCCAGCAGCACCAGCTTGAGACACGCAGCCAGAGCCCACAGTTCATCCAGGTCAAGCACCCTGGTTTCCTGGTAGGCGTCCACATAAGCGCTGAAGGAGCGCTCATCGAAGCGGAATTCGACAGCCGACAGATAGCTTTCCGCGACGGCCAGCACACGCGGCATTTGGTCGCCGTTGCGCTTGCGCGCCTGCGGCAGCACCTTGGACCGGCGTGCACCGTCGGCGACGTCCTGCAGCATGCTGTAGAGCAGGCGAGCATTATCATGCAACCAGCGGAAATCGTCGGAAAACGCCTCCTTGGGCAGGGGAGTGTCGAGCTGATTCCACAGCGGCTTCAGTGCCTTCTTCAAAGCCCGGGACCGGTGCACGAAATAACGATGGGAGCGAGTGGCGGGAAGCGAAACCAGCATCGCCGCCGATTGCGCCGCTGCTGCCCGCAATTCTTCCAGGTCAGTGGTGAGTTCGGGTCCGCTTTCCGGCCAGCGTTCGGCCTCGGCACAAAGAATTTCGACGTGGGTATTCTCGGGCATGTAGGGTCCTAGCGGTAACTGGCGGCCTGCAATTCGAACATCTCGGCGTAGCGTCCGCCCAAGCTCGCCAGTTCGTCGTGACTTCCTTCTTCGGCAATCCTGCCGTTTTCCAGCACCACGATGCGTTCGGCCATGCGCACGGTGGAGAACCTATGGGAGATAAACAGCGCCATCTTGCCCGCCGTGAGCTCGGCAAAGCGCTGAAAGACTTCGTATTCGCTGCGCGCGTCGAGCGCGGCGGTAGGCTCATCAAGAATCAGGAGCTGGGCATCGCGCAGGTAGGCGCGCGCCAGCGCCAGCTTCTGCCACTCGCCGCCGGAGAGATCCACTCCGCCCTCGAAGCGGCGGCCCAGCATCTGCTCGTAACGGGAGGGAAGCTTCTCGACCACTTCGTGCGCCAGGCTCTTGAAGGCTGCGTTCTGCAGCAGATGCAGGTTGCCGACCTGCTCGATTCTGCCCACCGCAATATTTTCCCGGGCGGTGAGTTCGTAGCGCATGAAGTCCTGGAAGATCACGCCGATCTCGCGATAGAGATCTTCCAAGTCGTACTCGCGCAGGTCGATGCCGTCGAGCAGTATCTGCCCTTCGGTGGGGTCATAGAGGCGAGTGATCAGTTTGACGATCGTGGTTTTGCCCTGGCCGTTTTCGCCGATCAGGGCGACCCGCTCTCCGGGGCGCAGTTGAAAGTTGAGCCGGTCCAGCACCAATCGTGAGGTACCGGGGTAAGAAAAGGAAACGTTGCGGAATTCAAAGCCGCGTGCGATAGGCCGCGGCGCCGGCAGCGCGTTGGGCTTCGACCGGATCGTGGGCTGCATTTCAAAGAAGGCCAGCAAGTCGGTGAGGAACAGCGCCTGGTCGGCAATACCCGACAGGGTGGAAAAGATCTGCTGGATGTTGCTGCTGACCTGTACGATCGCGCCGGTGAGCGCGGTCAAAGTGCCGATGCTGATGGCGCCGATCAAGGCGCGTAAGAGCACATAGACATAGGCCGAGTAGTACCCGACCGTGCCCAGCAGGGAGAGCAGCGCGCCGGCAATCAAACGCCGGCGGGAGAGGTCTACATTTTCTTCATAAATCTGGTCCCAGAGGCGGGTGAAGCGCTCGCCGAGGAAACCCTTCAGACCGAACAGCTTCAATTCCTTGGCGGCCTCGCGGCTGCCGCCCAGCAGGCGAAGATAGTCGAGCTGCCGCCGTATCGGAGTCTGGCGGAAATTCTTGGCGTATCCCAGAAAAGCGAAGTGGCTCTCGCCCAGAAAGGCGGGAAGCACGCCGGCCACCAGCAGCAGCAGCAGCCAGGGAGAGTAGGCCACGATATAAATGGACAGCGAAATCGCCGTCACCATCTGCTGGATCAAACTGCCAATCTGCTGAATCATGCCCAGGCGGTCGGTGGCCTGAACCCGGGCCCGCTCCAGGCGGTCGTAAAAAATTGGATCTTCGTAGGCGATCAGGTCGAGTTCGGCCGCGTGCTTCATCACCCGGATGCTGACGTGGCGGGTGTATTTGTCGGCCAGCAGGGCATCGAGGAAATCAATCGTGCGGCTGAGCAGACTGCCCAGCACGGCCAAGGAGAACTCCGCCGCCACCAGCCACCAGAAATGGGGTGGCACAGCGTGGGTAGGGTTCTGGACCGTGTGAACGACGTCGTCGATGATCAGCCGGGTGATGGCGAGCAGCGCCAACGGCAGAACGGCGACCAGCAAGCGCAGGGTGACTCCAGAAGCCACCACCGCCGGCCCAGACTCCCAAACGATCTTTAACACGGGCGGGATGTTGCGCATCGCCGTGAGGCGCTCGCCCCAGCCGCTCCAGAAACTCTCCTGTTGCTTCATGACTTCCGGCCAGACTCTAAGGTGTTTTGTTTATGTCCGACGAAGGCAGCGCGTGGCTGTTCGCGGGCCGGTGTGCCCGGATATCCCTCTCTAGGGAAAGGCCTGAATTAGACCCACGGGGTTGACTGATACCGATCATAGTTATCGACCCTTAATAATTTCCACAACGGAGTAATTTTTACGTTGCTGCGGCCCCGTATCTGCCTGCATCACCGGCTTTCGCCTTAAGTAATTGCATTCCGAGGTCCATCGTCGGGGGGAAATACCGCCCCTAGGCGACTCGCTTGCCCAGTGCTCGGTGGCGGTACCTATTCCCGTCGGGGGAATAAGGCTGGTAACTCCATCCCGCATTTCTCTGATTAAAAACGTGAGTAGCTTCGGCCATACTGTGCGGTCCGAGAGCGCTAACTAAGTTGCCGCATAGCATGCACTTCCCGAGCTATGCCTGAGCTTGCTCCCGGGGTGAGCTGGCTGGTTTTCCACTGCCAGTTCACTGAAATAGGCCGCCACTTCGATGAACTGGACCCGACGCGGTTTTTTGCGGACTCTGACGGTGGGGGCGATCCTGCTGCCCCTGGCCGGCAGCAGCGACATCTCCGATCTTCTGCTGGCCGAGCCT
>DATGIY010000075.1:0-6165 GCA_035295475.1 Terriglobales bacterium | reverse complement strand
AAAGAGCTGGCGCTCGAAGACCCGCGAGAGCGATGGTGGCCGCAGTTCAAACGTGCCTTCGACGGCCTTGCGGTTGATGGGTTCGCTACTGGGAGTGCCCACCGTGCCTGCGACCGGCGTAAGACTTTGTGTGTACGCCGTTTCGCGCAGGGCAATCTCGGGGAGAAGACTCCAGCCATGAATTTGCATGGGGAGGGAAAGGTCGGGATGGAGATCAAACCGTCCCACCTCGGGGTCGGTACGGAAAAAGCTGGTTACGCCCTTGGCGGTGGTAGCGGTAGGCTCATTCCGGGAAAGGCCGCTGAGTTCGCTATCGAAGGACCAGTACACAGGGGAGTGGCCCAGGGGACGGTCCACGCTGGAGAATTCAAAAGTAGGTGTGTGGCGGATTGTGATGACGTCGTCCGGTATCGCGCTCTGATAATCCTGATAGCGCTCCACCAGCAGGTCCAGGGAGTAGCCATTGAAATTCTTGGTGACGAATCCATTGGAAATTACCTCGGAATAGAGCGCCTGCGTGAGCACGGTATTGAAGGCGAGGCGGTAGACGTAAGAGCTGAGATAGTCGAAGTTGAGCACAGCCCGGAAATCCGTTCCCAGACTGGTGGAGCCTACGGCTCGAATATCCTCTCCTCCCTGCTTGCATGTGGTGCCGATCTGCTGGCTACAGGCGCCGATGACCCCCTTTGGCAGCTGCAAGCCGCGATCGGTAACGCCGGAATAGGTGGCGGCGAAAAAACTGTGTTCATTGGGAGCCATACGGAAGATGCCGCGCTCGGCCCAGCCGCGGCTGGAGTACAGTTCAGCGCCGACAGTCGCATCCATGCTGCGGTTGATGGCCCAGTAATATGAATCCCCCAGCAAAATTCCCTTGATGTTGGAGGTGCCGAAACTGGGCATCAGAAATCCCGAGTGGCGTCCCAGGTGATCCACCGGATGAGTGGCATAGGGCATGAAGAATGCTGGAATTCCTTTTACCCGGAAGGTGCTGCGGTAGATCTTGGCATCGCCGCCGACCTGAACCACCACCCGCGGCGAATTGAAAGTCCAGATGGGATGCGGCACTTCGCACGAGGTAACGGTGCCGTGATGGACAACGTAGCGGTCGGGCCCGAGTTTGTCCACCACTCTGCCCGTGAAGGCAAAGGGATTGGAAGTGGTCAGGGTAACCAGTTGCCCATGGAATTGCATGCCAATCGTCCCGGTTACGTCATAAAAGGTGCCGTTTTCGGTGCGCACGTTGTAGGTCCCATGGCTGGCTTCCAAGTGCTCGTCATGCGGCCCGCCGTCGAGGATGACATGGCCGTTCTCCGTGGTTTCACCGGTTTTGGGGTCGTAGGTGGCGTGGTCGGCGTAGAGCAGATAATTGCCATGCGTGAGCACGACACTGCCGTTCGCTTTGTAAACGCCCCCGGTCCGTTCCTGCTCGCACGCCTGAATAATCGTCTCTACCGGTTGCTGCGGAGAACGAACGTGAGTGATGGTTCCGCTGCAAGTTGCCGGCTGGGGATGGAGACTGAGATTGAATTGCGGTGGCAGCAATCCCGCCACCGAAGGAAATTCCAGCGAAGCTGGCGGACGCAACTGGCTGGTAACTATGGGAACACTGAACAGCAGATGACAAAGACAGGCTGCCGTGATAAGGATTCGAAAGCGGAGATTCATCAGTAGCGCACGTGCCGCCTGCTGGGTTGAAGGTGCTGAACTTCGGAAAGTTAGCACGGCACGGCGATGCAGGCAAAGGCGCAGGCCGGATGCCGGCAGAGATCGGGCGTGCGTTGAGGAATTTCTGCGCTTCTGGCGACCTTGCATCGACCCATGTCCTGCCCGCTATGTGGCGACGACTGCCGCTGCCAGCACACACGGCCACCACGTTCGCGCCCGCGCTTCCGTGTCGCTAGCGCCGACGCAGACGACCGCTCATACTTAAGCGCTGACGAGTCACTGTCGATCGAAGATGAAGAAAGCGACTTCAGCGAACAGCAGTTTGCCGCCAGTTTGGAAGCACGCGGCGCCCAGGCAGGGCACCGTTTTATTCCAGAGAAAGCCAAGCTTGATTGCGGTCAGGCTGCCAGTGTTGCCGGCGAGGAGAGAGCCCCGATTCCGCTCGAAGCCGGCGAGCGGGATGATCTTGCTGGCCGAGCCGGAACAACAGACTTCTCGGGCAGAACCACTGATTTCACGCCGGGGATGAAATCGGTGAACGATCCTGAGGTGGGATCGAGTACAGGGTCAGGCATGGCTTCAACGACCGTCGCAGATGAGGCGGCGCAATCCTCTATGAGTACCTGGGAGCAGGCGACAGGCGAGAATGCCGACGAGCCACAGTGGCGACAGGAAGTGGCGGCGCGCTTGCACAATTATCATTCACGGCGAAGAAAGAGGCCGCCTCGCTACCCCTCGTTGGCGCTGAAATTCGACCAGCCGGTATATTCGGCGGCGCCCAGGCGCGTGGAAGCGGCGCCTCCGGCTACGTATCAGGACGCTGAGCTGTCGGAAGCTGCCACGGCCGCCGCAATCGTTCCCGAGCCCATCGAGGACACGCAACTCGACCTGGCGGAAACCACCAATGTCATTGAATTCCCGCGGCCGCTGATCCCCCCGCCCGCACGCCCTGACGAATTAGCCGAACCGGTGCTGGACCTGCCGCGCATCCTGGATGCTCCGGAAACCGTTCCCAAGCAAGTGCCCCTGGGAGGCATCACGCTGGACGAGGAAGAAGGACCGGAGAGAAGCGAACTGGAATTGCCTCTGCAAGTTGCCCCGCTGGGCAAGCGAGTGCTGGCCGCTGCCCTGGATGGGCTACTCGTGTCGGCAGCGACCCTGATGTTTGCCCTGATCGCCAATAAAGTTGCCGCCCTATTGCCCTCCGCCCACGTGCTGCTGAGCTTGGGTGTCGCGCTGCCAGCCACTTTTTGGGCCGTATTCCAATATATTTTCCTGGTCTATGCGGGTGCGACTCCAGGCATGCGGGTAATCGGTCTGCGGCTGAGCTGTTTCGATGACAGCGTTCCCGACCGCAGCACTCGCCGCTGGCGGGCTCTGGCCATGGCCCTGTCAGCTGTTTCCTTGGGCCTGGGCTTTCTGTGGTGTCTCCTGGATGAGGACACACTCTGCTGGCATGATCGCATCACCCGCACTTACCTGCATGCCGGCCCTTGCGCCGAGAGGCGCAAACGCCAAGGATCCCTCTTCCCGCAGCAACTCTTTGCCTATTTGCGCCGTGTGGACACTTTTCTACAGCGCCGGGCCGAAGAAACCGAGCAGCCCCCAACAGTTCCCCCGCAAGGCTGAAAGCCTCCCAACCAATGTGTTATCTTGACCGTTTATCTGCAAAGTCGTGTGCTCCGGCCGTGGAGATAGCTCCCAGAAGCAAATGTCGAGCAGCACAAGCATTCGCCGCCCTGCTGTAAAGGTCTTCGTCGCCACCACGGTGATGTTG
This sequence comes from Terriglobales bacterium, assembly GCA_035295475.1. GTDB lineage: Bacteria > Acidobacteriota > Terriglobia > Terriglobales > Acidobacteriaceae > JAICWP01. Next base: position 2,723 of record DATGIY010000075.1, on the reverse strand, counting down.
ACCTTCATTTCCTTTTGGCGCGCGGCGGCCATTGTTCTCTCTGACCTCGCCTCCTCCGCCTATTATGCCGGCGGCGATGCCGAGAAGGTAATCGGCAAGAGCGCTCCCTGGTTCATTCTGGCGGTGATGCTGTTCAGCTACGCGGTGCGGGCTCTTTACATCGAGTCCAGCGCCATGTTTGTGCGCGGCGGCGTGTACCGCGTGGTCAAGGAGGCCATGGGCGGCACCCTGGCCAAGATTTCCGTCTCCGCCCTGCTCTTTGACTATGTCCTGACCGGCCCCATCAGCGCCGTATCCGCGGGACAGTACCTGGCCGGCTTTGTCGATGATATCGGGCGATATTTAGGGCATCCGATCAACTTCACTGAGACGGGCACCAATCACTTTGCTGCCGTCTTCGCCGCTATCGTGGTTCTGTACTTCTGGTGGAAGAACATCCAGGGCATTCACGAAAGCAGCGACAAGGCCATGAAGATCATGAAGATCACCACCGTCATGGTGGTGGTGCTGATCATCTGGTGCCTGGTGACCCTGGTCAAGAAGCCCGCTCCTTTGCCCCCCAGCCCCTTTACTCCCGGAGTCTTCCATTTCAGTCATGAATCACTGGGCTGGCTTTTCGGCACGTGGGCTTCACGGATAACGCTCGTCATGCTGCTGGTTGGATTCGGGCACTCGGTGCTGGCCATGTCAGGCGAAGAGACCTTGGCCCAGGTCAACCGCGAAATTGAGCACCCCAAGCTCAAGAACCTGGAAAAGACCGGACTCGTGATCTTCATCTACAGCCTGGTCTTTACCTCCCTGGTGTCGTTTTTCGCGGTGATGATCATTCCCGACAGCGTGCGGCCAAGCTTTTTCGGCAATCTCATTGGCGGCATTGCCATGTATCTGGTCGGGCCATACACGATGAAGCTGCTGTTCCACGGCTTCGTTGTTCTGGTCGGCGTGCTGATTCTGGCGGGAGCGGAGAACACATCCATCGTCGGGGCTAATGGCGTGCTAAATCGCGTAGCCGAAGATGGAGTGCTGACCGATTGGTTCCAGAAGCCGCAAAAACGCTATGGAACCAGCTACCGCATCATCAACCTGATCGTCCTCATGCAGCTGGCAACCATCGCCGCCAGCCGCGGCAACGTCTATTTGCTGGCCGCTCTGTATGCCTTCGGCGTGATCTGGAGTTTTGCTATGAAGGGCCTGGCGGTACTGGTTCTGCGCTACACCGAGCCGGAAAATCGCCAGTGGAAAGTTCCCGGCAACTTCCATCTCTTTGGCCAGGAAATACCGGTGGGGCTGACCATCATCACGGTGGTTTTGTTCATGACTGCCATCGTCAACCTGTTCACCAAACAGGAAGCCACCATCGCGGGCGTGATCTTCACAGTGGTTTTTTTTGCCATTTTCACGGCATCCGAGCACCACGTCGCCCGGAAGCGCCGGGGAAAGCCCGAGAGCCTGGACCAATTCCGCGTCTACGGTAATCAGGAACTGGGTAGCGGGGCATTGGGAGTGCGCCCAGGAAACATCCTGGTCACGGTCCGCGATCCCCGCAACCTCTACTATCTGCGGCAGACACTGTCTCGCACCGACACCACTAAACAGGACGTGGTGGTAATGACGGCGCGCCTTTACCACCGCGAGCACACCTTTAGCGGCAGCACGCAAATGGACGCCGATGAGGTCTTCGACCATTATGAGCAGGAGCTGTTCACCGCAGTGGTGGCGGCGGCGGAGAAAGAAGGCAAACCGGTGTCGCTGCTGGTGGTCCCGGCGAGCGATGTTTTTGAAGCGATTATGGTTACCGCGCAACGCCTGGATTCAACCCGCATCGTGTGCGGCGCTTCCAATAAGCTCACCGCTGATGAGCAGGGTAAGCTGACGGGTGACGCCTGGGAGCGTTTGCCCGAGCCGCGTCCGCGCCTGGAATTGGAAGTGGCCTTCCCCGACGGCCGCTCGCGGCTTTATCCCCTGGGACCACACACCCCGCGCCTGCGGCAGCAGGATCTGGAACTGCTGCACCGCATCTGGCTGCAGGTAACTTCCGACCCCGAATACAGCGGTCTGCATCATTACCACATCGTTTACCTGGCGCTGGAAGAATTAGAGCGCGAGCTGCAAAGCCAGAAGCGTCCCGAACTTCTAGCTGAGTTGCGCCGTCAGTTGCTCAACGAAGTGGAACCACCGCCGAACCCCGAACTCCCTCCACCGCCCAGCGACGGCAAGAGCTGAACTGTTTCGCACGAGACCCACCGACCCGGCGGTTGTGGCTAACCCGGCCCCGACTCCGACCGTGACAGCTGGAGCTTCGGGACTAGGCCATAGTCCTTCACTATCTTATTGCTAAGAAAGGGAGTTACACAGTTTCAGCCGGTGACCATTGTCACTGCAATACCAGGAGGGGTAGAGTAGGCTGGAATCGGGCCGATAGGCGCTCCCCCCGGCCTGGGGGTGCATATGGGCACACTCTTCCACGCTTTCGATGATCTGCTGACCTTCGGGACGGTCATTATCCTTGCCATGATTGTGGGTGGCGTGCTGGTGGTTCTGACCATGCTCGCCGACAGCGTGTGGCTGTATCGCGCCGCCCATCGGCAAGAGGATCAGGATGCTCAACCGGGGTGGCTGGAGACCGTCCGCCACTGGCGCCGTCACGAGCGCGAGCTGAAGAAGTCGGCATAGCCGCGAGCCTTCCCCCAAGCGCATCCTGGATGGATTCGATGTATCTTCTC
>DATGIY010000074.1:0-2136 GCA_035295475.1 Terriglobales bacterium | reverse complement strand
GGACCTTGCCGCCAAAGTTTCCTCCCTGGTGGCGGATCGTCCGCGGCTGCAACGGATGGGTGCCTATGGACGCTCGCTGGTGGACGAACGCTACGGCCCGCAGGCGAGTCATCAGACCCTTATGAACATCTTTCAGCAGGTGCGCGTGCAATGAGCGGAAATCCAGCGCGCATTCACATTCAGCACCTGGATGGCGGCTACGAGAGCGCGATTCGGCAGGCTTTTGCCTGGCATGGTCTGCCCGCTCGCCTGGGCGGCGGCAAAACAGTTTTTCTGAAGCCCAACCTCACCTTCCCGCTGTATCGCAAGGGGGTGATGACCAGTCCCGAGTGCATCGAGGCGCTCGTCCGCGTCCTGAAGGATTACACCGATAACATCATTGTGGGAGAAGCCGATTCCGGTGGCTACAACCGTTTCGATATCGATTCGGTTTTCGCCAAGACGGGGATTCGCGACCTCGCCCGCAAGTATGGGGTACGAGTAGTAAATTTAAGCCAGCATCCCAGCACCTCCCTGCAGTTCTCCTACAAACACCGCGAATTCCAGGTACCCTTCCCCCGCTTGCTGCTGGAGGAGATCGACCTTTTCATTACCGTGCCGGTTCCTAAGATACACATGAACACGGGCGTCAGTATGTCGATCAAGAATCAGTGGGGCTGCATTCCCGAGCCCGCGGTTCGCCTCAATTTGCACCCGTTTCTGGAAAAGGTGCTGTACGAAATCAATAAGCGGCTGAGGCCGGCTCTTTCGGTTATTGACGGCCGCTATGGGCTCACACGCAGCGGCCCCATGGAAGGCGATCCCGTCGAACTCAACTGGATGCTGGTGGCCGATGATCTCTATGCCGCCGATTTCGTGTGTTGTCACCTCATGGGTATCGATCCGCGGCGGATCTATTACCTGCGCTACCTGGAAAAGGAAGAAGAACTGCCGGACGTGAAGGCGCTGCAATATAACCAGGACTACCGGCCCTTCATCCAGAAGAAATTCTATTTGCGGCGCAAGTGGACCGATTACCCCGGCCTGCTCGCCTTCCGCTCGCCGCGACTGGCGTACCTGGCGTACCGCTCTCCGCTATCGGATCTGCTGCATCGCTTGCTCTACCTTTTTCGCGAGCCCTTTTACGACTACCAGATCCCGGAGCGCACAGAGCAGTAAATCGCGATTCTGCAACAGAAGTTGTTCGTACGATCCCTTTACCATCCTGGAGATAAAAACCCGATGTCAACGCAACGCGTACTTGTCACTGGTGCCGGTGGTTTTATTGGACATCACCTCGTCAATCGCCTGAAGGCTGATGGCCATTGGGTCCGAGGCGTGGATTTGAAGGCTCCTGAATACCAGGAGTCTGCGGCCGATGAGTTCGAAATCCGCGACCTTCGCAAATGGGATGAGTGCCTCATGGCCACGCGCGGAGGCATTACCCAGGTGTATAACCTGGCGGCCGACATGGGCGGCATCGGTTATATCACCGCCTTTCACGCCGATATCGCGCGCAACAACATCCTGATCAACGCCCACATGCTCGAAGCCAGCCGGCAACATCAGGTCAAAAAATTCCTTTTTTCCTCTTCTGCGTGCGTGTATCCGGCAGCCAAGCAAAAGGACGCGGCGGTCGCCGGCCTGCGGGAAGTAGATGCCATTCCCGCCGATCCCGAGCCCGGCTACGGTTGGGAGAAGCTGTACACGGAGGAGCTCTGCCGCTACTACTGGCAGGACTACAGCTTCGAAACCCGGATCGTTCGTTTCCACAACGTGTACGGACCCCTGGGTACCTATTCCGGAGGCAAGGAGAAGGCCCCTGCCGCCATTTCCCGCAAGATAGCTCTAGCCTCAAACCCCGGCGAAATCGAGGTTTGGGGTGATGGCGAACAGACGCGCTCGTTTATGTACATCGATGACTGTGTCGAGGGCCTGATTCGCATTATGGCCAGCGATTTTCGCGATGCCCTCAACCTCGGCACTGAGGAAATGGTTACCATCAACCAGCTGGTGGATTTGGTGGCGGACATCGCCGGGAAAACCATCACCAAGCGTTTCAGTCCGCTGGCTCCCCAGGGCGTGCGTGGGCGCAATAGCGACAATCGCCTGCTGCGCGCCGTTCTTAATTGGGAACCTACGATATCGCTGCGCCAG
>DATGIY010000073.1:0-9309 GCA_035295475.1 Terriglobales bacterium | reverse complement strand
ACCGGACACGGCTTTCCCCTGCCCAACGAGATTGGCGAGGCGCCCATCAACATTGTTTTCGAGGGACCTGCGCAGGGGCAGTCCAAGGGCGTGGACCAGATGATTGCCGGCACGGAGCGCGGCGTGCTCGTCACCCGCCTGTGGTATATCCGCGAAGTTGACCCCTACGAGAAGATCCTGACCGGCATGACCCGCGACGGAACCTTCTATATCGAGGACGGGCAGCTCAAAAACGGCATTCGCAACTTCCGTTTCAACGAAAGCCTATTGCACATGCTCTCCAACGTGGAGGAGATGGGCACGCCGGTGCGAGCCAGCGGCGAAGAGTCCTTCGACATGGTGGTGCCGCCCATGAAGGTGCGTGATTTTAACTTCACGGAAGTGACAAAGTTCTGAGAACCAGCCATCAGCACTCAGCCGTCAGCATTCAGCCATCTGACATTGTGCCCGTCACGAGCAGGTTCGCGTACCGAGGAGCGAATTTTGCATGGGTCTCCAGGGTTCCAGCAGCTCAGAACCAGCTTTAAGGGCTGAGTGCTAACGGCTGAGTGCTGACTGCTGCTTTTCAGGCAAATCCCTCCCCATTCGCCGCATCGTTCTAAATAGACGCCCGCAATGCGTGTTCCCCGCGGGGAGGAATTATGAAAGCATTTTTCGTGGGAGTGGCCCTGGGATTCGGGATCGGCATTCTGCTCCTGCCCAGGAGCAGCGATGAGCACGAACAGCTCATGCGGGAAAAGACCAGGGAACTGCAGCGCAGCGTGCCTCAAACCAAGGAACGGGAACTGCAAAGCGCCGCCATCAAGGCGCGGGATCGTTTCTCTGTGCCCAGGAGGCCGGAGTACGGTAGCCGAGCCGGCGCGATCCGTACCGGAATTCACCCCATCGCTCTGATGAACATGGCGTCAGAAAAAGAGCTGGCCTCTGCCGGCCTCGCCCCAGAGTTGGTGGCACAGATTATTGCTGGCCGACCCTACCATTCTCTCCGCGACGCCATGGACCGCGGCCTGCTCTCACTTGGCGCCTTGGCTGCCATTGAAAAAGAGGCACAAGCCCGGGAGCCCCTGCCCTTGCAGCCGTTCGCCTGATCAGTTGCGGCCCTGGCCTGCTTCGCTGTTTTCGGCGAAGCAGAAGTGCACCAGCGACGGCGTATAGCGATTCACGACCGCGCCGGGAACATCACGCTCCTTGACCTCGCGAAACTCAAAATGAATGGTTCCCGCCGGCTGACCGGGCGGGTTTACGGTGCCCAACAGATACCCATAAACGTTGGTCCTCGCGGCATCGGCTTGAGCGGAATCTTCGGGCAGCGGATAGCGCACTGCGCCCGCTGTGCCCACGATCCAGCCTGGCAAAACTCCGCCGTGCTGCTTCCAGGCGGCGCTGTTATAGACATTGGCCATGTAAAAATGCGAGTGGCTGGCAAGCAGATACACGTTTTTGTGGCCGCGATTGCGGGCGTCGAGCAACAGCTCATACACTGCCCGCCCGCTCTGTTCCCCGGCCGGTGAGTTGTTCATGCTGTGCCCGGAAGCCAGACTGTCGGGCAGAGCGGCATGCATCCCCACAACGATTGACCGGATCGCTGGGTCGGACACCGCTCGAGCCAGCACCCGCCTGAACCACTTCATTTGTTCACTGTCGAATTGCTCCGGCGAAGCGTTATCCAGATCGATGAAATCGATCCCGTCCTCGCGCCAGTGATACCAGGTTTTCAGCCGGTGATCATGGGGATTGTCTTGCAGCCTTTGCTTCTGCAGGATCGGGCGATCCAGCCAGTCGGCGAACTGGGCCAGGAATTCAGCCCGCGTTTTTGGTGGAATGAGCTCGTGATTCCCAATGCTCAGAAACACGGGAACGGTCTCCGTTTCAAAGGGTGCAATCTGGCTCTGCAGGAAGTCGTCCCAGGCATTCTGTTCGTAGTCGAGGATGTTGGGGCGCTTGCCGCGGTACGGCGGCTCCTGCAGAAGGTCCTGGTCGAAGTCATAGATGGCGCGGAAATCCCCCAGATGCCAGTAGAAGCGCCCGTGATCGCGGCTCACCCCGGCGGCGATCGCCGGCATGACCACGTCCCCGCAATTGCGCGAGTCGCCGGAGACCGCGAACCGCCATGTGCTCTGCGCCTGCATCGGCGCCAGAGCGAGCAGAACAGTGATCAGGCACAGCCCGGTTCGTCTCATGCGCGACATTATAGGGGCAGGCATTCAGAACAGTACTAGGCGGTGCGCCGGCGGCACAGCAAACTATGGGGTTGACGGTCGCGGATGAAGATTCACACCTAATTTCCGAGCTTCAGGTAATTTTCGATTTCTTGAGACTTGAAAGTTCAGCTGTTTGCAATCTTCAATCGCCAATTTGCAATCATCAATCCTCTATGACTCACGCGCAAATGGTCGAAATCGCCACTGCTTGGCTGCGTCGCTACCGCTGCGGCGTGGTCCTTTCCGAGCAGGCCTGCGCCAATGGCGAAGTGCCCGACGCCATCGGCTGGAAAGGCAAATGCCGCTCCGTGGTGGTGGAATGCAAGGTGAGCCGCGCCGACTTTCTTGCCGACCGCGGCAAGCCGTTTCGCCAGGACCCGGAAATCGCCATGGGCTGCGAACGCTTTTATCTGGCGCCCGCAGGTCTGCTTGCCCCGCAGGAATTGCCCCCCGGGTGGGGGCTTCTGGAATGTACCGGGCGCAAGGTGGAAATCAAGGTCAAACCTAGCCGCCGCAGCCTGCGTACCGCCGTGGGCATGGAATTTGAGATGAACCTTTTGCTGGCTAGCCTTCGCCGCGTGGAAATCCGCATCGAGCCCCAGACTATTACCGAGTTTCTGAAATGGAAGAATCGGCTGCTGGAATACAACGGCGGGATCTATCCGCGGGAACTGACGCCGATTGCCGAGGAGCGGAATCCGCACCTGGAAAAGTTCTAGCTCAGAGGTCCATCCTGCGGCCTTGGCTTCTCGCCTGATCCGTTGCTCCGGGGTTTGCGGTTGCGCGTGGCCGGCCCTCCGATGGTGCGATATTGCTGATACAGATGGTGCAGATCTTCACTGAGCAACTGCACCAACTGCATGCACAACCCGCAGTTCAGGCGCAGGTAGCGGAGAAACTCTTCCCGGCGGAGAAAAGCTATCTGGCAAGCCTCCAGCGTCTCCACGCTTGCCTCGTAGGCGCAGCCGGACATGGTCTCACCCAGGCCCAGGACCGATCCCGGCCCGGCCACATGCAAGACTACGCTGCTGGACGCGTCGCCCAGCGATAGTCGCACCCGTCCGTTTCGGATCAGAAAAACGCCCCGCACTGCGCGTCCTCGCCGGTACACAACCGTTCCCTTGCGGTAATTGCGCACCAGGGCGGAGCCTTCAAAGGCGCGTAAAAGCTCGGGTTGAATCTGGCCCAAATGGGGATGTAACAAGGCGCTCACCCAAATCTGGATATGAAACCTATCGCATGGGGGGTAAGGCTAACTGTGACGGTCATCACTTATAACGGTGATGCCTTTTTCTCCTCCTCCGGGCAGGTTCCGCCGGCGGAGCGTAGGCGGGAGGCTTTAGCCAACAATATACCAGTTGGTACAGACCCTTATCATCAGGCCCTCCTCCCATTTACACTGGTCGTGGCACGAACTAATCGCTTTTGAGCCAACGGAACGAATTTGCCCATTGACCAATCCACTGTGTGTTCCACTTGCGGACGGCCACTGCCGGGGGCGGGGACTGTCTGCCTGTATTGCGCGGAATCGCAAGGGACCTTTCATGTTCGCCCGCTGTTTCTGGTGCTGGTGTTGCTCATTTCCACGGCATTCGCCACCGCCACCGTGTTCGCCGCCCGCTTTTATGAATCCAAACAGCAGCAGTTAGGCCAGATGTGGTTCGGGCGGGGACAGGCGGCCTTGGCCGCAGGAGCGGCCTCGGCGGCTGTGCTCGACTTCCGCAATGCTTTGTATTACTCCCACGATGATCCCAACTATCGCCTGCGCCTGGCGGAAGCATTGCTGGCGGCCAACCGCATTGAAGAAGCCCGCTCCTATCTGCTCACCTTGTGGCAGGATGAGCCCAGCAACAGCACCATCAACCTGCAACTGGCCCGCCTCGCCGCCCGCGCCGGCGAAACCCAGGCCGCTATGCGCTACTATCACGGAGCGATCTATGGTCTGTGGCCGGCGGGCGACGCGGCCGCGCTCCGCCGCCAGACCCGCCTTGAGCTCATTCATTACCTGCTGCGCCTGCACGACGCCACGCAGGCTGACGCCGAACTTATCGCGCTCACTCCTGAGCTTCCCCCCAGCGCCGCCGAGCATGACATCGCGGGTCGCCTTTTCCTGCAGGCGGACGATCCCAGCCGCGCTTTGGCCGAGTTCCAAACGGCATTGCATCTGGACTCCCGCCTCGATTCCGCCTGGCTCGGCGCCGGCGAAGCTGCTTTTAAGTTGACCCAGTACCGGGACGCCGCCCGTTATCTGGAGCGGGCTTCACGCTCCTCCCCCCATCCTCCCCAGGCGCAAGAACTGCTTGCCACCAGCCGCTTGATCCTTTCCTGGAATCCTTACGCGCAAGGAGTCAGCGCCCGCCAAAGAGCTTCGCGGGTGGTGCAGGCCTATCGCCAGGCCGGTCAGCGTCTGGACGAGTGTGCCGCCGCCAGGAACATCGAGTGGCAGCCTGGTGGCGTGCCTCCCGCGTCCTCAGCTTCCAATGCAGCTCCGCCGAATCCCCCGGCGGCCAACCGAAACGGCCGTACCTCGGAAATTATCGCTGCCATCCTCGGCAGAGCCAGGCCGGGGGCTAAGACCGGGCCTGCTGCCCCTGCTAACGGCAACGCCAATCCAGCCCAGCTGCAACAGCTGCATCAGCAATACGCCGCTCTCCAGCCCCGTGTGCGCGTCTATCAGTTGGAACGAGACCCGCAGCTGGCGGACGACGCCATGGCCTTGGTCTCGCAGATTGAGGTTCTGACCGCCCAGCAGTGTGGCACCCCCAAGGGACCGGATCTCGCCCTGCTGCTTCTTTCTCACAAAGCGGAGGAACGGTGAGTACAAGCCCGACTCCGAGTGCCACACCCCAAACCAGCGTCAAGGGAGCACGCCATCGCTTCATCCGGGAAGAGCCGTTCTTTCTGGTGATGGCCATCTTCATCGGCATCCTCTCCGGCCTGGCGGTGGTCTGCTTCCGCATCGCCTATCTTTCCGTACGCACGTCGATGCTGAGCACTTCACTCTCTCCCTCTCCCTCGCATCTGCTGCTGGTCCCTTCGCTGACCGGAATCGTGATCGCCCTGCTGGTGATATATGTGTTCCCTCGCGTCCGCGGCAGCGGCGTCAATCAGACCAAGGCCGCTCTCTACATCTACAACGGCCACATTCCTTTTCGCACCGTGGTCGGCAAATTCATCTGCTCGGCGCTGGCCATCGGCAGCGGGCAGTCGCTGGGACCGGAAGACCCTTCCCTGCAGATCGGCGCCGGCATCGCTTCTCTTCTGGGTGAGAGGTTGCAGCTTTCCCGCGAGCGTCTGCGCCTGATCGCCCCGGTAGGCGCCGCCGCTGGCCTCGCCGCCGCCTTCAACGCCCCCATTTCGGCGGTGCTTTTCGTGATCGAGGAAGTAATTGGCCGCTGGAGTGCCGGCATTCTGGGCGCGGTCGTGCTCTCGGCGATTTCCAGCGTGGTGGTCGAACGCTGGTTCCTGGGTTCGGAACCGCTGTTTCGTATTCCCCCCATTGGCGTGGTAAACCCCGGGGAACTATTGGCCTACGCCGTTCTCGGCGTCGTCGGCGGCATCGCCTCGGTGGTCTTCGTCAAGATGATCACCTACTTCCGCATGCACCTGAAGAGCGCGCCGGCTTGGACGCAACACTGGCAGCCGGGTGTGGCTGGCTTGCTGATCGGCCTCATCGGTTATCTCGGATTCCCCCAGGTGATGGGAGCCGGCTACGTTTACATGGACCAGGCCATGCACAGCCAGTACACCTGGCAAATGCTGGGCATTCTGGCCGGCCTGAAAATCCTGGCCACCACGATTTCCTTCGTCAGCGGCACCCCCGGCGGCATGTTCGCCCCCACGCTCTTTATCGGCGCCATGCTCGGCGGCTCCGTGGGCGCTTTGGAACACGCCCTGCTTCCCCACCTGAGCGGCCCCATCGGCGCTTATTGCCTGGTGGGCATGGGTACGCTGTTTGCCGGCTTCATTCGCGCTCCCATGACTTCGGTTTTCATGGTGCTGGAGGTGAGCGGCAATTACACCATCATTGTGCCCGTGATCATCTCCAACGCCATCGCCTACGTCATCTCCCGCGCCGCCCAGCCCACGCCGCTGTTCGACATGCTCTCGCGGCAGTCCGGGCTCGACCTGCCCTCCATGGAAGAGCAGCGCGAGCAGCCGCTCCTGCATGTAGAGGATGCCATGCGTCCGCCGCGCACGCCTTTGCTCACCGGCGAGGAGCCAGTCAAGGTCGCTTTGCAGGAGCTGGAACAATCGACCGAACCGCTGTTGCTGCTCCGTTCTCCCGACGGCATTTGGCGCGGCGTAACTCGTAAGAAGCTTGCTGACATGGTGGACCAGGGCGACGCCGAGTTGCCGCTGAAGACGGCGGCCGCCCAGGATAGCTTCGTGCCCTTGCTTCATCCCGATCATCCTTTGGACACGGCTTTGCGCCACATTTATGACTGGCCGCTGTTGCCCGTGGTCCATCGCGCCGATCCCGCCCAGTTGCAGGGAGTCGTGTCGTTGCCCGACATTTTGAACGCCTATCGCCGCGCCACCGGCGACCACGCGCAGGCCTTCAACAGCTCTGGCACTTGATTGCGACCGCCTCCGCTCCGCCGGCAGCTTGTCCCGTAAGGTGCCCCCGGCCTCACTGAAATGGCACAATTTTCAAGTGGCTCGGCGAAGTGCCGCGGCGCCAAAAAAGCGCGTCCGCTGACGCTTCCCGGCATAATGGGAATTCCCCTCGACCAGATGGTGATGTGGGATCCTTACCTGCCTGGCGACGGATTGACGCCGCAACGTTTGCGCGCGGCTCGCGTGATGTTATGGAAGGGCCACTGCTCGGTCCATCAGCGCTTTTTGCCCGAACATATCGACGCCGCGCGCCGGAACCATCCCGGCATTCGCGTCATTGTCCACCCCGAATGCCGCTGGGAAGTTTGCCAGAAGGCGGACGCCATCGGCTCCACGGAAAAGCTGCTGCAGATCGTCAAGCAATCTCCGGCCGGGACGCAGTTCGCCGTCGGCACCGAAATCCACCTGGTCAGCCGCATGGCCAAGGAATTTGCCGCTGAAGGCAAGAAAATCCTCACCTTCCACGATTACGGCTGCCTTTGCACCACCATGTTCCGCATCTCGCCGCAGCATTTGTGCTGGGCATTGGAGAACCTGGTCGAGGGCAACGTGGTCAATCGCATTCAGGTACCGGCGGATGCCAAGCGCTGGGCTCGCTCCGCCCTCGACCGCATGCTGGAGCTTCAGTAATTCGCGTCCGCCATGCGGGCTTCATCGAATGCCGCCGGCTTAGCGTCCCGCCTTACACCTGTGGGGACAGTCGCTTCAGAACGTCTGCCAGCCCCTGCATCCGCAGGGAGTCAGCCGGGTCCTTCGCCGCGCTGGCGCTATTTTGCAGCGAAGGCGCCATGCGCTGCAGCTTCGCCAGCTTCTTCTTGTTCATGTGCGAGTTCTCCGCGCTTTGAATCGCCTTGCGCAGGTTTGCGATCTGTTTTGCCGGCAGCGCTTGCGACCGCGATAACTGATCGAGATAAGCCTTTGCCACTGCCAAATTTGCCGGCCATTCGATCCGGGGCTGGTCCTGCACGTTCAATAACGACAGATGAACCGCTTTTGCCGCGTCAATTTCGTTCTGCGTCAGAAATTTGGTGGGCGTCAGGTCAAACACGTCCAGGCCGCGGGCGATCTCCGATCCGTAGATGTAGCCGTTGTACCAGTATGCGGACCAATAACCGCCCAGCACGAGAATTTTTGGATCAATCGGCCCGCGATCGAAATAAGCGATCTCATAGGGCTTGGCCGGGTCAGTGAAGTCCATCAGCGAAATCCCGCCCTGATACCAGGCCTGCACTTCAATGTCCCGGCCGGGAACCGGAATCAGCGATCCATTGTGCGCCACGCAATTCTCGGTATCGCCCTGGGCTGCTGGCATTTTGTAGTAGTTCGCGAAGGTCAGCTTATCTTTTTTCAGGCGGAAGATGGCGTCAGCACCCCACACCTTGGGATCGTTGGCGCGGCACCGTGCCCCCAGGCCACCGCCCCATTCATCGGTGAATACAACCTTGCTGCCATCGTTGGAGAAGGTAGCGGAATGCCAGTAGGAGTAGTTGGGATCGTTAACCGCGTCCACCCGCTTGGGATGCACCGGGTCACTGATGTCCAGCAGAATGCCGTTACCCGAGCACGCGCCCGCTGCCAAACCGAGCGCCGAATACACGGTGATGTCGTGGCACTGGTTGGTGTCCACCGGCTTGGTGAGGCCTTTCTTGCCGTGCGTCCCGCCATTGGTGAGGCCGTTGATCGCGCCCGTCCGCGCATCCATGAACACACGCGGATGCGACACCACTTTGGCGTCCTGCGGCGCCGCCAGCGGGACTTTGATCACGTCGATGCGGAACAGTGCCGTGTTGGGATTCTTGTCCGGCTTTCCCCCGGAGCACCCCTCCAGTTCTTCCGACTGCCGCACAAACGAGGTTCCGGAGACGTAGATGTACACATTCTCCTTGTCGTTGGGATCTACCACCAGCGTATGCGTATGCGATCCGCGGCAGGTTTGCACCGCCGCTACCTGTTTCGGGTTCCTGATGTCGGAAATGTCGAAAATTCTGACGCCCCGGAAACGGTCTTTTTGCGCCGCCGGTATGCGGGGCTTCTTTTGCTGGTCGTTAGCCTTGTCTTTGTCGCTCGCGGGCGGAGGCGGCTCCGGCGGGAATCCCTGCACACCGCAATCTATGCGCCCATTCGGCATCTCGTCTGACATGAAAAGCAGATTCTTGTAAACCGACACATCCCCCTGTCCGCCGGGGCACACGATCGTTGTTAGCAATTGCGTGCTCGCCGGATGGGAGATGTCGTAAATGTTCACGCCATAAAAATTTCCCTGGAACAGGTAGTTGCCTTCAAACGCCAGATCGGAATTGGCAAAGGCAAGTTGCGCAATCAGCACATGCGCCGATTTCGGGATTTTCGGGTTGTTGCCCATGCCCAGCTGCCCCACGATCTTCTTCACCTTGGGATCATCGGGATCGCTGGTCCCAAGTTGAAAAGCGTCGGGCTTCTTGAGCAGCAGGAGATGCTTCATGCCCATGGCAGCTTCCCCGGCGTTATA
>DATGIY010000072.1:0-8085 GCA_035295475.1 Terriglobales bacterium | reverse complement strand
ATGCCACGCCGTGCCAATGCCGGTGCTCCGCCACAGGCGGGCATCGTTCGTACTGGTTCCAGCCAGCCGGATGCGCGAAACGTAGCGGCCAACGCCGCGATTCCGTCGCTTCAGCCCGGCCACATGGCGCACACGGTCACCCGGGGTGAAAGTGTGCCTTCCCTGGCTCGTCTCTATCTGCCGCAGACTTCCTTCATGACTGTTTCCGAGCTGGAAGCGGCGATCCGCCAGGCCAACAGCGGGTTACATGGCAACTTTCTGCACCCGGGAGAGCAGTTAATTATCCCCGGCATGCTCCCAGGACCCATTTCGGAGCATCCGATTTCCGTAAATCGGGATTTCGAAGTCCGCGCCATCTACCTGACGGGAGCCATGGCAGGAAGCGAAAAGGGCCTGCGCATCATTAATCGCTGGCGCGAGATGGGCGGCAACTCGGTTGTCTTCGATGTGAAGGACAGCGACGGGATTGTCAACATCCCCTTTCAGCATCCCCTGAATAGTTCCGGGCGCCGGCCGGCGATCCGCAATCTTCCTAAATTTGCCCATTACTTGCACTCATTGGGCATGCACAGTATCGCCCGCATTGCTATTTTTCGCGACGAGCACCTGGTGGTGAGCCACCCGGAACTGGCGGTCCGCTCCCGCCGAAGCGGGCAACCCTGGCGTGAGAACGGCAAGCTGGTGTGGACTGATCCCTCGCATCCTGAGGTTCAGCAGTACGACATTGCCCTGGCGAAGGCGGCGGCGGAAGCCGGCGTGGACGAGATTCAGTTCGATTACGTGCGTTTTCCCGCCGAAGGCGATCAAAAGGACGCCCAGTTTCTGTTCCAGAGCAAGCATCCCGACTGGCGCCGTTCGGACGTGATAACCCATTTTCTGACTGATGCTTACGCGCAAATTCATCCCCTCCACGTGCTGCTCTCGCTGGACGTATTTGGGGTGATGGCGTGGCAACGCCCGGTAGACCTGGCCCACACGGGGCAGGACATTCCCGCCATGGCGCTGCACTGCGACGTGCTTTCGCCCATGATTTATCCCTCCCATTTCTTCGGAATGGACGGCTATGCCCATCCCGGCGATGCTCCCGAGCACTTTATCGGTGAGTCCATGGAACGTTTCCGGCGAGACACCAAGACCACAGGGGTAGTGCTCCGGCCCTGGCTGCAGGCCTTTGGCTGGCGTACCCGAACCTACTCCGCGGATTACATCATTACCCAAGTCCGCGTTTCGCGGGAGAAGGGTGGAATCGGCTTCTTGTTCTGGAATGCCCGCAATGATTACGGCAAACCGCTGGTCGCCATGTCGGAGATGCGGGCACAGCATGGCAAGTTCTTCCGGGGAGATGAGTTGCCGGGGACGGCGACGGGTAAGACCACGGCTGAAAGCATTCCAACCCCTACATCGGCGCCGGCGGCGGCACGATAACGCAAGCCGCGGGGCACTGGGTATCCCTGTGTGGTTGCTAAGACTCACCTGACTTCCCCGGGCTGCGCCTGGCGAAGGGCCGCTGTCCGTACAGCCGATCCAGGTGTTTTGTTATCCTCCCGCTCCATTTTTGACCTGAGCAGATTTTTTTGCCCATCGAGGAAGACGGTTCAGGTCTTTGCCTCGGTTATAATTGCCTGTACTTGAGCCTGGACGTGCTACCCGGCACCACGCGCCCTTCTCCGGTACACCTGCTTTCCGCTTGACGGCGGACCTGCGCAAGGACAGCAGGAACAATCTTCAAGGAGCGCCCATGGCCATCAAGAAGACCGCGAAGATCTGGCATAACGGGAAACTCATCGCCTGGGATGACGCCAAGCTGCATGTGATGGCGCACGTTGTGAATTACGGCTCTTCGGTTTTCGAAGGCGTCCGCTGCTATGCGCTTCCCAGCGGTCCTGCCATCTTCCGGGCACAGGAACATGCCCAGCGTCTTCTGGATTCAGCCAAGATTTACCGCATCGACGTGGATTACAGCCGCGAGGATCTGGTCGCCGCCATGATGGAACTGGTTAAGGTCAACCAGACCTGGCCCTGTTACCTTCGCCCCATTATTCTGCGCGGCTACAGCGAAGCCGGCGTCAATCCCTTCAACTCGCCCACTGAGGTCTACATCGTCAACTATGAGTGGGGCAAATATCTGGGCAGCGACATCGAGCAGGGAGTGGATGTGTGCGTGTCTTCCTGGACGCGGATAGCCCCCAATACCCTGCCGGCCATGGCCAAGGCGGGCGCCAATTACATGAACTCGCAGCTGATCAAGATGGAAGCCATCATGAACGGCTACGTGGAGGGGATCGCGCTCGATACCAGCGGCTTCGTCAGCGAAGGGTCGGGCGAAAATCTGTTCGTAGTGCGCCAGGGCACGCTGCTGACGGCGCCTCTGGGCAACTCCGTGCTGCCCGGCATCACCCGGGATTCCGTGATCCGCCTGGCCCACGATTTAAAAATCCCCGTGGTCGAGCAGATGATCCCGCGGGAAATGCTCTACATTGCCGACGAGGTTTTCTTTACCGGCACGGCGGCTGAGATTACGCCGGTGCGCTCCGTGGACAAGATCAGCGTAGCCAAAGGCACGATGGGTCCTATCACGCGGCGGATCGCACAGGAGTTCTACGGCATGCTGCGCGGCGAAGTGGCGGACCGCTTCCACTGGCTGACCCCGGTGCCAGTCGGAAGCAAGCAGCCGGTCAGCGTGTAGCGGCCGGCTTTTTAGCTATCTGGCTGTCTGGCTCCGGACCCGATAGCCAACGGGCCCTCAAGTTCCCGCTAGTACCGTGAAGGGGCGCTGATCTTTGACCGCCCCTCCGAACCTCCAACCTCAGCAAGTCAACGCAGCGGCAAATCAGGAGGATCATATGGCAGTTCCGCAACCTTCTCTCACTAAAGATTTCGCCCTCGGCTTACGTGACATGATGCTCAACAGTATTTCCCGGGAAATGGAGACCACGAAAAAGGTGATTGCTGCCATTCCCGAAGCCCGCAGCCGTGATTACCGTCCCGATCCCAAGGCGCGTAATGCCTTTGAACTGGCATGGCACATCGCTTCGGTTGAGGTACAGATGCTGGACGAGATAGCCGATGGCAAGTTCAATATGGAGCCACGCTTTCAAGAACCCAAGACAGTTAGTGAAATGCTGGCGTGGTACGAGACCAACCTTCCCCGCGCCGTAGCTCGGGTGCGCGCTCTGGATGGCCAGCACCTGACCAAGCCAATCGATTTCTATGGCGCCTTCAATTACCCGGCCGTGTTCTATTTGGGATTCGTGACCAGCCACGGTATTCATCATCGCGGCCAGCTTTCCACCTATCTTCGTCCCATGGGTTCCAAAGTGCCGTCCATTTATGGCGGCAGCGCGGACGAGGATTGGAAAGCCGCCTAGCCACAGAGGACACGGACAGCACTGAGGATTATTGAATTGAGGCCGCCTGAAATGGCGGCCTTTTTGTACTGCCGACAAGATTAAGAAATCACCTTCAGCCTCGGATCTGGCTGATCTCGCTTCCTCGGTGCGCGCTGTGTCCTCTGTGGTTGATCACGACAAGCCACGGCCAAATGGACATTACCGACGTCACCTTACATTCTTACTACGGTGGAGGCATGATAGCCGGGGTCAATTCTCCTGCAAGGAAACTACGGGGATCATGAACATTGATGATCTGTTGCGCGTTGCCATGGAGCGCAAAGCGTCCGACTTGCATCTGAAAGTCGGCAACTATCCGCATTTGCGCATCGATGGGCTGCTGGTGCCGCTTTCCGACCAGACGCGGATCACCGCCGAGGAGATGCTGAATATGGCGTTCAGCATCATGTCCAGCCGGCAGAAACAGAAATTCAAGGAAAACAACGAGCTCGACATGGCCTATGGCGTAGCCGGCCTGGGGCGGTTCCGCGTGAACGTATTCCAGCAGCGCGGCAACGTGGGCGTGGTGCTGCGCGTCATTCCCACCAAGATCCGGGCCCTCGATGAGTTATATCTGCCCAAGATTGTGGAGCAGATTTGCGACATGCCGCGCGGCCTGGTGCTGGTAACCGGCGTAACCGGTTCCGGCAAATCAACCACGCTGGCGGCCATGGTGGACCGCATCAATTCCACGCGCGCCGAACACATCATCACCATCGAGGATCCTATCGAATTCCTGCACCGCGACAAGATGGGATTCGTGAATCAGCGTGAAGTCGACGTGGATACTCCCTCGTTCGCTTCCGCTTTGCGCGCTTCGCTGCGCCAGGACCCGGACGTGATCCTGGTGGGCGAAATGCGCGACCTGGAAACCATCGCCACCGCGCTGCACGCCGCCGAAACCGGCCACATGGTGTTCTCCACCCTGCACACGCTGGACGCGGTGGAAACCATCAACCGCATCATTGCCGTGTTTCCACCGCCGGAACAGAAGCAGATTCGCACCCAGCTCGCGGCTACGGTGCGGGCAGTGGTCAGCCAGCGCCTGGTACGGCGCGCCGATGCCGAGGGCCGCGTGCCGGCCGTGGAAGTCATGATTGCCACCGCCTATGTGCGGGAATGCATTCTGATGCCGGAAAAGACGCGCATGATCCGCGAAGCTATTGCCGCCGGCACCTCGCAGTACGGGATGCAGACCTTCGACCAGTCGCTCTGGGACTTGTGTCAGCAAGAACTGATCACCTACGACACCGCACTGGAGAATGCCTCCAACGCCGACGACTTCAAACTGCGCGCGCAGGGCATCTCTTCCACCACCGAAATGGCCCGCAGCGAAATGCAGGCGGCGGGATTTTCCAAGTTTTAGCCCGACTCGTGTAGCGGCGCGCCGCAAGGCGCGCCCTTTTTTTGCCTAAAGCCTGCGTCGCGGGTGATCCCCACATCTATCCAGGCGTGCCCCAAAAAGCACCTTCTCGTATCGCGCGCCAAAGAAACGGTTTGGGGTTAACCTTATGCCATGGGCTTCTCCCGGAGCAGGCAAAAAATAACCGACGCAGCCATCCTCTACGAATGTGCGGTGCGGGCGCTGGGCCGGCGCATGCGCTCCGTGGCCGAGCTTAAGCGTCTGCTGCGCCAGCGGGTGGAGGAAGGACCCGTGGGCGAGGCCCTGATCGATTCCGTGATTGCTCTCTTGAAAGAGCAGCGCTATTTGAATGACGCGCAATTCGCCAGCGCGTATTCTTCCTACCGCCGCGACAATGAGAAATTTGGCAAGCTGCGCGTCATAGCTGACTTGAAGAGCCGGGGCGTGCACGGAGACGTGATCGACAAGGCGGTCACTGGTGCGTACGCGGAAGTAAATGACGAGCAACTGGCGCGCGCCTTTCTGCGGCGCAAGCGGCTGCAGAAACCCTCGGATCAGAAACAGGCGGCGCGCGTTTTCCGCGCTCTAGCCCGCGCCGGATTCAACACCCGCGTGATTATCGCCATCCTCAAGAAGTGGGATGTGGAGGACGAGGTGCTTAGCGCGCTGGAGAGCGAACCGGCGCCTTAGCACAGTCAGGCGCCAGGCGCCGGTCCGCCCGCCGGCATGGAGAAGGCATACTATCGCCCCAGAAAGCTTTCCGGCACCGCTTACAGTGCGAGCAGCGCGATCGCCAAGCCCAGCCACATAGCGAAAGCCGTAACATTAATCGCAACTCGAATCGGTACGCTGTCGATCACCCAGTTATATCTTGCGTCCATGGTCATTCTCCTCGATCTCATTCAGTAATACGTCTCACGTTGGGAGAAAGTTCAGGAAAAATATGGCGTGCTCCGGCGTGCGACCTGGCGCTGCCCAACGGCGCACGAAACATTTGTGAAGCTGGCGTCCGCAGGCCGCGAGTTAATTCCGGCCGGGAATGAGCCAAAGCAGGTGATGCCCATCACTGCCAGGGAGCGTGCTCGGTGAAAGCATTATCTTCGCTATCCCAAGAACAGATCCAGGAATTCTGGAGGTGCGCAATGGCCCCATGCCCTGATTGTGATGCCATCAAGATTTTCTCTGACCCACCGCAGGGCGACGGAAAATGTTCCGCCTGCCATGGCACAGGGTTTGGCGAATTTTTCGATACCTCTGTTCTGGAATTCGTGAACACTGAGCAGCCCGCATGTGAAGAGTGCTATGGCACCGGACAGTGCCAGACTTGTCGCGGATCTGGGATGATCGAAGACTACGAAAGCAAGACGGCAGCCTAGGAAATGAGAGGCGGCAAGCAACGCCGGCTGCAGGATGGCTAAATACGTTACCGCTTACGCGGCGGTGTTGGCGTTTGCCACTCGTTCCAGTTCCGGGTAGCGCTTGAGCAGCAGTTCGGGGACCTTCACGGGGTGCCCGGTGACCAGGTGCTTCAGCTGAATGGAGTTAACGACGGCTTTGCCCTGGAAATGATTGTTGGCCACCACGTAGGTCACCTGCGACTGCCGCGCAATGTTCTCCACTTTGCCCTTCCAGCTGGCGAGTTCCGCTTCACTGTACAAGTAGTTGTAGCGATCGTTGCGGTTGTCGCAGCCGAACCACTGATCATAGTTGCGGCCATGCAGGCGCACGTAGCCGATCTCGGAGGTCACGTGCTGGGTGGGCGCCAGCGATTGCCCCAGCACCGGCTGATCGATGTTGCAGAAGGCCACGTTCTTTTGCGTGAAGTAGCGCAAGGTTTCTTCGCGGTTCCAGCTGGAGTGGCGCACTTCGACGACCCGCGGAAATTCGATGAATTGCCGCAGCAGCCACTCCAGGTACTCCCGGTTCTCATCGGTATTCTTGAAGGAAACAGGAAACTGGATGAGCAGCGCCCCCAGCCGGCGCTCCTGCGCCAGCGCCTCCAGTCCCTCTTTGGCCTGAATCTCGTCTTCATCCGTGGGCTTGATAGTGGAAGCCGAAGTGCCCTCGATTACCGCCACCGGTGAGTGGGTAAAAGAGCGGTGCAGCTTGGCGGTGAAAACAAAATGGGGATTAACGGCCTCCACTTTCCGGCACCACAGCTTCCCCAGTTCCGGCCTGATGTGGCCGTAAAACGAAGTATTGATCTCGATCACATCCACATATTGCGCCAGATACTCCAGCGGGTGCTGTTTGCGCTGGCGCAGTTCCGGGGGATAGACCACGCCATCCCAATCCTTGTAGGACCAGCCGGCGGTGCCGATGCGGATGTTGTCGCTATTCTCCACGCTGCTTCTAGTGGACCGCCACGAAGCCCGCCAGCGGCGGCCAGAAATGAGGGTCTGGCTTGCAGATTAGCACAGGCAGCGCGCCCGGCCCAACCGCGCGGCCCGCCCGCGTCCGCGACTGTGTGATCTGGATCACATATGCCTGTGACCTCAGCCATCGCTGCCGGAGAAGGTGCGGCTTATCTTGGAGCACAGATGGGGGAGGGCAAGATGGCGGAGCTCAAAAAGTGTTGGCGGCAAAAAGTAGTCGCGGAGATGACCGCCGCTCACCTGCAGCAATTTGCCCGCGAGCTGGGCACGCCACTGAGCGAGCCTGATCTCCTGCTTTTCCTCAACGAGCACGGGCGGGCCTACGAAATGTGGAAGCAGATGATGCAGGCGGGCGAGAGCTACATCAAGAACAAGCTGCAGGAACGCTATCGCGCCACAGCTCCGCGTCAGTCCGCGGCGCGCATGATCGTATCCCGCTAGCATCAGGCCACATCCCGGGGATTCGATCCAGAATTACGCCCGCCGTGCGCGGCTGCCTGCCTCAGTAAGTCACCAGGATAATCCAGTACGCGCCGGCAGGATATTTGTGGGTGCGCGCGAAGCAGGCGCCTACGGCGAATGCCTTCGTCGAGCGCTGGCGGGCAATGAGCGCGGCATCCTGGGGCAAAACCTGCGGCTCGGTGGAAGTGAAGGTGGCCGCCTGCTGCACGCCGGGCACCCGCAAGGCAAGTTTGGGGTCGAGCTTGTCATGGTGCGCCATGGTGCACGCATCCTGGCGCAGCGCCGTCACATAACGCCGGCCGGCGGCAGGAACTCCAGCCCGCCCCCGCAATTCGGCCACTCGCCCGGCGACAATTTCTTCCACCCCAGCAGCCGAGTATTCAGCAAACGTGCGGGCGAAATCCTCGGTTACCCAGAGCGTGCCGTCGCGCTCCACCACCCCAACCCCGGCGGCGTTGTAGTCAGGGTTCAAAATGTTGGCGCGATGCCCGGGGGA
>DATGIY010000071.1:0-8165 GCA_035295475.1 Terriglobales bacterium | reverse complement strand
TTTCGTTTCATGGAGCCGATGGAGGAGGTGGTCTACTTTGACCAGGCGAAGCTGCTGGCGATCGACCATCCCGCCGACGCGCAGGTTTATCCCAATGAGCGCTTCCTCAGCAATCCTCCTTATCCTGCGTTCAAAGTGATTGCCAGCCGGGACGCGCGGCCACCGGCAGGTGCATGGGATGGGCACGGACGCAACGTGCTGCCGGAATTGCTGGCGCACGACCACCGTTACGTGACCGGCTTCAAGCTGCTGCCCTTTATCGGCTTTGCCGAACCGCACACCCTGCTGCTGGATCTGGGTCAGAACTATGCTGGCGGGCCGTTGCGGCTGCTGGCCACCGGCTACATCGACTATTTCAGCGCCAACGGCATGTACGCAGCCTACCAGGCGGGCATCAGTCCGGTAGCTCCGTACGTGGAGGCGCTGACGCCGGGCGGAAAGTGGGTACGGGTGTTGGAGGACATGGGATTTCCGGCCGGCCTGCCGCGCACCATGGTCGCCGATTTGAGCGGACGCCTGCCGCGGGGCACGCGTCGTATTCGCATTACCACGAATTTGCAAATCTACTGGGACCAGATCCTACTGGACCGCACAGAAGAGGCTGCCATCCCTACCAGAGTTACACCTGTGCCGCTGCTGGCGGCTAATCTAAATTTCCATGGCTATCCACGACAGGTGGCGCAGAGTCTCCCGGGCGATATCAAGTTTGTTTACGACGACGTGAGTTCCACCGGTCCGTATGCGCACGAAATAGGCAGCTACACCCGCTACGGCAATGTCCTGCCCTTGCTCACGGCAGCGGATGATCGCTTTGTGGTATTTGGATCGGGCGAAGAAGTAGGGCTCGAGTTTGATGCCAGCCATTTGCCGCCGCTGCCCGCGGGTTGGAAGCGTGATTATTTCTTCATGGCCAATGGCTACGAGAAGGACATGGATTTCTATGCGGCCGATGCCAATACGGTGGCGCCGCTGCCATTCCATGCCATGGGCCTCTACCCTTATGGAGTTGGGAAGGCCTATCCCCAGGATGATGAGCATTTGCGATATCTGCTGCAATACAACACGCGGCAGGTGGGGTGGACGGAGCCGAAGTCGTATCGATTTCAGTTTTCAAAACCCTGAGGCGGGAGGCGGGCTGCGCCCGCCCGGACAGCCGAGGGCGGCTGTCCCCACACAAGGGAGCCGAGGGCGGCTGTCCCCACACAGGTAGGGTTAGACTAAGATGGCATAATTCATGGCCCGCATAACTACCAGGTTCTCCCCATGGATTGTGCTCCTAATTGGTCTGGTGGCCGGTGCAGTGTGGGCGCAGAAGCCGGAAAGATCAGCACAAGCGCGTGGAGCGCAGGCATTTTCGAAACAGCAGGCGCCGGCGGCGATGGGCCCAACCTCGGCTCCCCCTCCACTAGCGATGAAGATGCATGCGCGGCCCGGGGCGGGCCCTCCTCCCAAATTTGAAGATGTGGCGCAAAAGCTGGGTCTGACCGCTGCGCACATTTCATCCCCGGGAAAGCACTACGTCATTGAATCCATGAGCGGGGGCATTGGCCTATTCGATTGCGACAATGACGGCCGCCTGGACATCATCATGGCCAACGGTTCCAGCGTGGAACACTACCGCAAGGGCGGCGATCCCATGGTCACGCTGTGGCACCAGGAGCCGGACGGCACCTTCAAGGACATCACCCAGCAGGCGGGCATGACCCGCAAAGGCTGGGGCATGGGGGTGGCGGTGGCCGACTTCGACAACGACGGCAAGTTGGATGTCTACGTGACCGGCTATGGCGGCAACGTGCTCTACCGAGACAAGGGCAACTGCACTTTTGAGGACGTGACCGACAGGGCGGGGTTACGGGGTGGCGGTTTCAGCACGGGCGCAGCCTGGTCGGACTACGATCGCGATGGCAACGTAGATTTGTTCGTCTCCCGCTACGTACACGTGGATATGGACCGCCTGCCGCAGCCGGGAAGCGCGCAATTCTGCAAATACAAGGGCATTGAAGTGCAGTGCGGACCGTGGGGGATGCCGGGGGAAAGCGATCTGCTGTTTCACAACCGCGGCGATGGGACATTCGAAGAAGTATCCGCGAAAGCGGGCGTCAGCGATCCCAACCACTATTACGGCCTTGGCGCAGTCTGGGGCGATTACAACAATGACGGCTGGCCCGACCTGTACGTCGCTAACGACACAACTGCGAACTATCTCTACCACAACAATCACAATGGCACTTTCACTGACATGGGCATGTTGCTGGGGGCGGCGCTCAGCGGTGATGGTCTGGAACAAGGCTCCATGGGAGTAGATTGGGGCGATTACGACCACAGCGGCAATCTTTCTATTTTCGTTACTAACTTTGCCGAGCAGGGGGCGATGCTGGCGCGCAACCGCGGCCGGGAAGGATTTGACGACGTAAGCTGGGCATCGGGAGTGGGCCAGGCCACCTATCCGTTAGTGAGTTGGGGCACGTCGTTCTTTGACATGGATAACGACGGCTGGCTGGATCTTTTTGTGGCGAGCGGACACGTGTATCCGCAAGCCAATACCATTCCCGGTGGCGCCCCTTACGAACAGCCATTATTGTTGTATCGCAATAACTGGGACGGCACCTTCGAAGAGGTTGCGAAAGCTGCTGGGCTGGATGCGATCCCCCCGCGTTCCCGGCGAGGAGCAGCCTTTGGCGACATCTTCAACAACGGCAACATCGATATCGTGGTAGTGGATATTGACGGCCCGCCGCTGCTGCTGAAGAACCTGAACCATGACGGGAACCACCGGGTAGAGTTCAACCTGGTGGGCACGAAAAGCAATCGTGCTGCGATTGGCGCGCGCGTGACAGTGCGGGCAGGCAAGCTGGTGCAGTTCAGCGAGGTCAAGGGCGGGGGAAGTTATCTTTCACAAAACGACCTGCGGCAACACTTCGGATTGGGGAAAGAAACGAAAATTGATTCCGTTCAGATCAGGTGGCCGAGCGGCCGACTGGAAACGCTGAACAACGTTGCGCCGGACGCGATCTATACGGTGGTGGAAGGGCAGGGAATTCGCGGCAGGGCGCCCCTGCCCATGAACTCGAATTGAGAGGCAGCATTCCCGGCTTCGCTCGAGGGGCTGTGCCCTTCTGAATGGGGAGAACTATTCTTCGGCGGGAATCTCGAAATCCACCAGTTCGCCTTTGAAGCCCTTAGTCTTCCACACGCCGTAGGCAATGCCCACAACCATCCAGATGCCGCCCGCAATCTTGGCCGGCGTACTCAGGTTGAGCCACAGCAGCAGGCAAACGAAAAATCCGATTGCCGGTGGGATCAGGTTGGTCAGCTTCTTCTCTGGATTACGCAAGTAGTAGCGCACGAAGGCGGCGGCATTCACGCCCATGAAGGCGATCAGGGCGCCAAAATTCAGCATCTCCGCCCCCAATCCGTACCCGGTGTTCTGGCTGCCCGCCATGACCGGCAGCAGGAACGCGCCCGCCAGGGCCAGCACGCCTACAAAGAGGACGTTGTTGCGTGGGATATGGCGCTTGGGATGAATGGCGCCGAAAAATGATTTGGGCAGCGCGTTGCTCCGTCCCATGCCATAGAGCAGGCGAGCCGCTCCCAGTTGCGCCCCCATGCCGGAACCGAAGTTGGCCACCAGTAGCGTGACGCCCACGATGACCAGCAGCGGCTTCCAGGCCGCCCCTGCTACGTACACGTAAGCCGTATCCACATTGGGGAATGCCTTCGACACCGGCCACAGCAGTTGGGCAACATAAACTTCGGCGGCGGAGAGCAGCCCAATGACCAGGCAGGTCAGCACCGTGGCCAGCAGAATGTTGCGGCGCGGATTCTCGGCTTCCTCGGAAAGCGTGGAGATGCCGTCGAAACCGATGTAGGTCAGCACGGCGATAGAAGTTCCCCCCAGCACCGCCTTGGTGGACCAGGTCGCCGGGTTGTAGAACGGATTGGTGAAGAAGCCTGGCGTGCTATGGGGCGCGCCAAAGATGTAGCGCGCCGCAGCCACGAAGATCATGGCAATCACCACGCCCATACCGAGCGCCAGCCCGGCATTCACCCGGGCCGAGGTTTTGATGCCCCGCATATTGATAAAAGTGAACAGGAGGGCAAAGAATACAGCCCAGATCCAGTAGGGCACTCCGGGCGCGAAGGTCACCGCCTGCTGGCTGCACCAGATCACGCAAATGATGGGGTTGAGCATGTAGTCCATCACCATGCTCCACCCGGTGACGTATCCCAGCCCGGCGTTGATCTCCTGCCCGACGTAAGTAAAAGCGGAGCCGGCGCTGGGGTAAGCGCGCGCCATGCGGCCATAGCTGATAGCAGTGAAAAGCATGGCCACCATGGCGATCAGAATGGTGGTGATAACGTGGCCGCGGGCACGGGTGCTCAAAACGCCGTACACCGACATGGGCGCGACCGGCTGGATGACAATGACGCCGTAAAGAATCAGGTCCCACAGGGTGAGGGCGCGGCGCAGCTGGGGACCGGCCGAAGCCCCGCTGGCGGTGGTGGGTGAAGTGGACATAAACCTCGATCCCGGGGTGCTGCCCGTTTCTAGCACTTAGGGAAAGCAAAAGCAAGCATTCGAAACTTTTCGCACTTTACAGAGGACAACGGGCGGCGCTAACATCCGCCGCATGAGCCGCTTCATTTCGCGCAAGTGCGTTCTAGTTTACCTGTTTGTTGTCCTCATTTCTTCGCTGTTGTTCAGCCAGACGGTGCAGGAAAAACTGGGATATCCGCCCACGGCGCGCCTGCTGGTGATACACGCCGATGACTTTGGCGGTTCCCACTCGATTAATCTGGCGATTATCAACGCCCTGGAGCATGGATGGGTGACCTCGGCGAGCATCCTCGTCCCCAGCCCCTGGTTTCCGGAGGCGGCGCAGTGGGCCAAGGCACACCCCGATGCCGATTTGGGCATTCATCTCGACCTGAACAGCGAATGGACGACCTACCGCTGGGGACCGGTCACCTCCAAGGACCAAGTCCCCAGCCTGCTCGACTCCGAAGGCTACTTTCCGCTCCTGGAAGACCAGGTGGCCCAGCGGGCGAAAATTCCGGAAGTTCAGAAGGAATTGCGCGCGCAGATCGATCGCGCCCGCGCCTGGGGCGTGCATCTGACGCATCTCGATACCCACATGGGCACGGTGCTGCACACGGCGCAGTTGTTTGACGCCTACAAGGCTCTGGGGCATGAGTACAACCTGCCTATTCTGCTGGAGAAAAGACCGAGTGAGCCGCTGCCGCCCGGAATCGTGATCCCGCAGGATGAAGCTTCAACCGATGGCGTGCTGCAGATGGTGCCGGGTGTACCCATTGATCAGTGGTTCGATTGGTACAAGAAGACGCTGACGCCGCTGAAGCCTGGGGTGTATCAGCTGATCGTGCACCTGGCCTACGACGACCCCGAGATGCGTGGCGCCACCTACGATCACCCGGACTGGGGCGCGGCCTGGCGTCAGGCCGATCTGGAGATGGTCAGCAGCCCAGAGTTCCAGAAATTTCTCAAAGACCAGGGTTTCATCCTGGTGAAGTGGAAAGACCTGGCCCGAGCATTGCCCGCCGACTACGCCCACCGCAAACCCTGATTCACCACAGAGGACACCGAGATCACGGAGGATTTTGAATTTGAGATTTGTAGTTGGTGACGATTACAAATCCTCGGTGCCCTCTGTGTCCTCTGTGGTGACAAGTTATTCAGCGGTAGCGGAAGCCACGTTCCAGCCGCTGACCTCCACGACAGGTTTGGCGCCGCCAAGATCGCTGCCGCGGTAGGTGATGATGACGTCGCGCTTCTCCCCGGGAAGAAGTGAGAAATAGTTGTCCTGATATATCACCGGCAGGACTTCCTTTCCGCCCTTTCCCTTGGCCAGCTCCAGGCGAACGAAAAAGGCCAGCGATTTGCTGGGGTTGGAGAGCGTCACGTGAGTGGAATCGTTGGTGCCTTCCTGGCTGGTGCGGGCGGCCAGCTTCAGCCTTACGTTAGGCAGTTGCCGGAGCGCGCTGTAGTCGGCGAATTGAGAGATAGGGGTGTAGTACCAGGTCGACTTTTCCCAATCCAGCTTTTCCGGTTTGGTGGAGAGCCAGTAGGTGTTGGTGCAGAGGCGCTTGCCGCTGGCATCATCCACGGTGAGGCGCAGGAAGTAAGTAGGCGTCAGGCCGTCAATGCTGGGCAAGGCGAACAGTTTCTGGCTGCTGTCCGGAGCGGCATCGACGGTTACCTGCTTGGAGAATTTTTTCGTCATGTCGAGGTTATAGACGGCGGCGGCAACTCGCAGCCCGCTCGCCGGTGTGTACTGGCTGCTGACCAGCGATATGGAGTGGTCGTCGTAGTCGTATTGGGCGTGCAGGAGTCCGGTGGCTTCTTTGGCGCCGAAGTAGCCGCCACCGGGCTGCAGGTAGTAGTCGAACAGGTGCCAGATAACAGAAGGCCAAGCGTTGTTCAACATCCACTGAATGACGCCGGTAGAGTTGTACTTGTCGCGGCTGTAGGCCTCGAACATGGCGCGAATACCTTCGTAGTTCATGAGCTGCGCCTTTTCGTCGAAGTCCTGCAGATCCTTGGCCGCGCCGTAGCGGGCATTCAAGGCATCGGTGTAGACCTTCACGGTCTTGAAGGGGCCTCCGCCGGCGTGGTAGTCCCAGTACTCGTTAATCGGCCAGAGCTTCTCCTTGGGGATGAATTTTTCCAGGCTCTCCTGAACCGGAATGGCCGGGCCGGGGCTGGTTTCGGTATTGAAGCCATAAGCGCCACCGCGAGTTTTATCGGTTTCCCAATAGGAAGGCGCGACATATTCATAGGGGCCGGTCATCTTGACGCCGCTGTGGCCGGTAACGGAAGTGGGCTTAGCGGTGGCCGAGGAAATCACGGGATTGGGCCAGCGGCAGGCTTTGAGCACATTGAGGTAATTCTGCTCGACGTCGGGCGGGGGAGGATTGTCGCTGCCGTCCAGCCAAACCAGCAAGCTGGGGTGATTGCGCAGACGGCGAATCTGATCGCGCAGGGATTGCTGGGAGATATCGAAATTTTGCGGCGGCCAGTGAGGCCATTTTTCCCAGGCATCGCAGC
Organism: Terriglobales bacterium; assembly: GCA_035295475.1. Classification (GTDB taxonomy): domain Bacteria; phylum Acidobacteriota; class Terriglobia; order Terriglobales; family Acidobacteriaceae; genus JAICWP01. The sequence continues at coordinate 1,099 of DATGIY010000071.1, read as the reverse complement.
AGCACCAGCCGGCCATGATGAGGATGCCGTAGCGGTCTGCCAGGTCAAAGAAATGGTCGGTTTCCAGCTTGCCTTCCAGGCGGATGGTGTTCAGGCCCATGTCCTTGGTGTAGCGGAATTCGTCTTCCAGGCGCTGGGGATTCTGGCGCAGCATCATGTCAGGGGACCAGCCGCCGCCACGAATCACGATGCGCTTGCCGTTGACGCTGAACACACGGTAGCCGTCGGGATTCATCTCCGAGGTGACCTGGCGGATGCCGAAATTTGCGTCCTGTTGGTCGGAGATACCGCCGTCGGTATCGAACTCCAGGTGCAGGTTGTAAAGGTTCTGCGCGCCCATCTGCCACGGCCACCACAGCTCGGGCCGCGCGATATTGAGCTGCGAGTACTGTTGCGGCGTGAACTCAACCTCTTTGGTTTCGTTGGGCGCCAGTTCCACCGGTTGCGAAATTTCGACGCTGGCTGCTCTACCGGCCATGGGGCGATTGGAGGCGATGCCGCCCTTCAGCGTGCCTTTAACCGGTTGGTCGGTAGCATTGTGCACTTCGGCGGTGACGGTGAGGTGGGCGGTGGCCAGGGAAGGTATATCGACATCGGTCACGACGTGCGGATAGCGCACTTCGACCGGCCCGCTGGTCGCCAGATACACGCCCCGCCACAAGCCCATGTCTTTATCCGGGGGCATGGGATTCCAGTCCACGAAGGTAATGGCCAAGTCGGTGGGAAGAGGGGCGGAGATCTCAACCGCCAGCGCGTTTTTTTCGCCGGGATGGATGACGTCCGTAACGTTGAATTCGTAGGAGCGCCACATGCCGGCTACGTCCTTGTCGTTGGCGATCTGCTTACCATTCAGCCAGATGTTGGCGCGGTAGTTGATTCCTTCGAAGTTAAGCCAGAGTTGCTTGCCTTTAAAGGCCGCGGGCACCTGGAATTCGGTGCGGAACCACCAGGGGACGGCGAAGGGGCTTCCCGGCGGCATAGCAATGTTAGAGAAGTTTGAACCGATCGGATAGCTGGTTCCGGGAATTTGACGCAAATTCATACCGAAATCAGGGCTGGGATAAACGTGGTGGGCCACCAGGGTGGCCAAAACCGTGCT
>DATGIY010000070.1:0-2484 GCA_035295475.1 Terriglobales bacterium | reverse complement strand
TGGGTGGCGCAGCGCTTTAGCGCTGCCTTGCGCCGGCAAATCCCACTGATCGACCCGCTGGCTATCCCCCAACGCCCAACTCCTGACTCCGTTTTTGGGTGGCGCAGCGCTTTAGCGCTGTCTTGCACCTTCCTTTTCTTGATTTTTCTTTCTGAGGCTGCGCGAACCGCGCTGGCGCGGCGAGCGCAACCCGCCTCTGCCTTAAGCCGGCAGATCCCGCTGATCGACCCGCTGGCTATCCCCTAACGCCCAACTCTTGACCCCGGTTTTGGCTGGCGCAGTGCTTTAGCGCTGCCTTGCCCCGCTTTTTCCTCAATCCTTCCTGCGCCGCCAAAGCTCCCACCTAACTCCGGCAGGAACTTCGCGGATGCTCTCCTTGCGCCAGCTCCAATTAAGAAGTCTGCCCTAGGCGGCCTTGCAGACGGCCACCGCGGCGGACGACCGAAAACCCAGTGAGCAGTGCGGTGAGAATCAGACCGACCAAAACTTGGGGATTGCTCCCCATCGGAACCTTGGTTGCAATCAACAGCATCAGGAGCAGCAGTACGAGGTTCCCAATTACCGACACCACGTGGACGCCCTTTGCGACCGAGCCATACGCCACCCGCAACAGATTGAGCGCCCCTATTGTGATCATGAGCAATCCGCCACTTGCAAACCAGATAGCGTTGATACCCAGGCCGGGGTTAACTCTTCGCGTGAACGCAATGTGAACCGCGCCGAAGGCAATCAATAGCCACCCAACCAGAATGTCGAGTGTTCTCACGCTTCCCTCCAGGTCCTATCTATGGCTCCCCCAATTCCCCGCAGCAGGTAAAGGATAATTGGCAAGAGCTGGCGCGAACGGCTCTTGTTGAGCGTTATCGAAGCAGGTCAAGAGCGCCCCATCGTGGCGAGAACCGCGCCAGTCATCGTTGCGATCAAAGCGCCCACCGGAAGCACTTTACGCCGTATCACACACGAGTTCCACAAGGACAAGGGCTATCGTCCTGATCAACATTTCCTGCGCCCGTCCCTGCTAAAATCTCATCTATATTCGCGCATGTTGAAACCGCTGCAGCCCCTTTTCCCTTACCTCAAGAAACACCGGCCCGGCTACGCCGTGGGCACGGTATCGGTGTTGCTGCAGAACGGCATTGCCGTCTTCATCCCTCTGCTTATCGGCCGCGCCATCGACCACCTGAAGAACGGGGTCTCCCAGCGCCAACTGTTGCTCGACGCCGCCCTCATCCTGGGCGTGTGGTGCGCTAAAGGCATTTTTCTTTTCCTCAACCGCAAGGTCGTTATCAGCATCTCGCGCGAAATTGAATTCGAAATGCGCAACGACCTCTTCCGCCACCTGGAAGGGCTCTCCTACTCTTTCTACCAGCGCACCCGCACCGGCGACGTCATGGCCCGAGCCACCAACGATCTCAACGCCGTGCGCATGCTGCTGGGGCCGGCGATTATGTATTCCGCCAACACCCTGGTGTTCACCGTGGCTGCCCTGTTTTTCATGGTGCACCTCAGTCCCTCGCTGACCCTCTACGCCTTCGCCCCTCTGCCGATCGTCAGCATCGTGGTGCAGTACTTTGGCCGTCAGATTCATGAGCGCTTTGAGCGCATCCAGGCCATGTTTTCCGACATCTCCGCCCGCGCCCAGGAGAATTTTTCAGCCGCGCGCGTGGTTCGCGCCTATGTGCAGGAAGACGCGGAAATCGCCAATTTCGAGACCGCCAACACCGAATACATCAATCGCAGTCTGAAATTGGTTCGCCTCATGGGCATGTTGTGGCCTACGCTCACTACCCTGCTGGGCTTCGCCATCGTGCTGGTGCTGTGGCTGGGCGGCCGTCAGGTCATTCAGGGGCATATGAGCGTCGGCGACTTTGTCGCCTTCCTCACTTACATGGTGCAACTGACATGGCCCGTCATTGCGCTGGGGTGGGTCATCAACATCTTCCAGCGTGGTACGGCGTCCATGGGCCGCATCAACGAAATCCTGCAGGAGCAGCCCGAGGTGGTAGACGTCGCCGCCAATGGCTCCGCACCGGCTGCGGTGACCGGGGAAATCGAGTTCCGCGGCCTCAACTTCGCTTATGACGGCACTTCCGTCCTGCGCGACGTGAACCTGCGCATTCCCGCCGGCAGCAGCCTGGCCATTGTCGGCCCCACCGGTTCGGGCAAATCCACCTTAGTCAGCCTGATTCCCCGCATCTACGACGCTGCCCCGGGCAGTGTTCTACTGGATGGCCGCCCCATCACCGAGTTCTCGCTGGCCACCTTGCGCCGCAGCATCGGCTTCGTTCCCCAGGAGACCTTCCTTTTCAGCGACAGCGTGGAAGGAAACATCGCCTTCGGCACCGATCAGACCACGCCGGAAGATGTCCGGCGTGCCGCGGAGGCGGCCAACATCGCCGCCGATATCGAGAGCTTCCCCGAGCAATACGCCACCATGGTGGGCGAGCGCGGCATCACGCTTTCCGGCGGCCAGAAGCAGCGGAC
>DATGIY010000069.1:0-6858 GCA_035295475.1 Terriglobales bacterium | reverse complement strand
ACGGCATCGTTGGCGCCCAGCTTATTCCAGAAGAGAGCATTGGCATACGGCGAAGTATTGGCGATATAGAACTCGGTGCTGTTGCCGTCCAGCGAGGGCTTGCTCTGGAACTGCGCCATCCAGTAGGCCGACGCCGGATTTTGTCCTCCCGCGCAACTGGGATCGGTACAAGATCCCCAGCCGCTGGTACTGTCGTCGATATTGGAATAGGTTTGCGAACCGAACGCAAAGGCACAACTCAGCAGAAGGGCGCACAGCAGAAGAAATTTCATGGATCTCCCATTTCCTGGGTTGGTAGGTAGCTGGCCAGGAGCGTTCCTGCTTTTATAGACGAGCATCTACTCTCATTCAAGTGATGAAGGAACCCTTTGAGCCCGCGGGGCGCGTGCTTTGAGAACCTTGCGTGGAAATCTTTCGCCCTGGCGGGGTCCCCGGGCGAAGGTGCGCTGGCGCCGCAGGTGCTGATGAGCAAGCTCAAGTGGCATTCCATCAGCCCCTACATTGGCGGGCGGGTGGTGGCCGTGACCGGCGTTCCGGGAAACGCCAACCTGTTCTATGCGGGAGCGGTCGGCGGAGGGGTGTGGCGCAGTACCGATGTAGCGTTTTTGTTCTGCTCAGCAACCCGCCTGCTCGCGATCATAACCATGCCAGTGTAGTCAGCGAATCTGCGGGCAAGGGAACACGGGCTCCCGCGTCGCCCACACGCAGCTCGCAGGTTCGGGCCGGACCGGGATTGGCCAGCACCAGAACTTTTTGCCGGTCGGGATTTTCGAATGCCGTGTGATGAAGGTCGTTTAATTGCGTCTGGGAGTCGAAGCGGCGAGCACCCCGGGGGATGAACCGGGAATAGTGCGCCAGAGCCCAGTACTGCCCGCTATAGGAAACAGCTTTGCTCTGGGAGTCGATGGTAAGCAGCCCGCCGCAGGAGAAGGGGCCAATGTTCGGCCGTCCCCGCTCGTCAAGAGCAAAGTTCCAGGCGGTAATGGAGCGGCAGCAGTTGCGCAGGATTTCCGTGAATGTCTTGCCCCACTTTGCCCACTCGGTAGCATAATGCGGATCGGTGTAATCGGGGCCGCCTTCGGTCCAGTACATGGCCACATTTGGGAAGGCTCGGTGAACGCGATCGATCCATTGCGGTTCACCCAGATAGCCATGCCAGGCGATGGCGTCGGCATATTTGCGAACGCCGGGCGCCTCCAGTTCGGCGATGGCGCGCCCCCAGAGGTTGTAATTGTGGTCGATCAGCCAGATTTGCGTTTTCAGACCGGCGCGCTGCAGTGCCGGGCCCAGATGCTGGCTCACGAAATCGGCCTCGTACTCTTGCGGCCAGATGCAGGCGGGCATGCGCCCGTCCTGATCGGTATCCACTTCGTTCTGAATGGTCAGCGCCTGCACCGGGACGCCGCTCTCGCCATAATCCTGCAGGAACTTCACAAGGTATTCGGCATAGGCCGGCATGTACTGGCGGCGCATCGATCCTCCCAGCATGGAACCGTTGGCCTTCATCCACCCCGGGGGACTCCAGGGCGAGGAGAAAAGAAACAGGTCGGGATTGATGCTGCGGGCCTGGCGCAGGATGGGCAGGATGTACTCGCGATCATGCGCGATGGAAAAGCGCTTCAGTTCAGGGTCGGCTGAGCCATCATCGTAGCTGTACAGCTTGGTCGCGTAGTCGCTCGATCCAATACAGGTGCGGCAGACGCTCAAGGACATTCGCGAAGGATGGAACAGTTCCTGAAAAAGTGTCTGCCGAGCCGAGCTCGAAAGTTGATTGAGCACGTAACAGGCGGAATCGGTGAAAGCCGCGCCAAACCCCAATATCTCTTGAAACTTGACCTCGGGGTTTAGCAGCAGTGTTTCACGGGAGGCCGGCCCCGCAGCCGCCGTCCACTTCAGGGGCTCGGCAGGCGAGCATCGTTGGTTGCCCTGGGTCGTCCATCTCCTCACTTCGCCACCGGACGGCGCGTCGGAAACAGCCTTCGCGTTCCGTGACACGCTGGCCACGGCCGCCGTGCTCGCAACCCCCACCAATCCCTGGCCGGAGATTTTCAGAAAATCGCGTCTTGTATGTTGAGACATTCGGGCTCCTGCTAACGAAAAGCCATTTCTTGGTCCTGTGAGAAGAGCGTTCTCCGACCGCTTGCAGGGACGGCTCGAAGTTGTGCCAGGAGCCAAAGCGGGCGGAGAAGAGCCCGCGGTCGAAGCCGCGGGCTCTTAAGTGCATCGCGCTCAGAAGTAGAACTTCGCCGCGAGTTGCAGGACACGCGGACCACCCACCCCGGAATACTGCGAGATGTATTGCCCGAAGGTGGCGGAATTGGCCGGCGCAATCGACATGGGCGTGCACCCCGTTGCTGAGCAAGTGGGCAACGTCAGATTCGCCGCATAGTCCTTCTGATCGAAATTGGGATGGTTGAAGATATTGAAAGCTTCACCGCGCAGCTGCAGATACCGGCGCTCGTCCTTCCCGAGGGGGATGTTCTTAAAGATCGAGATATCCCAGTTCTGCATTCCGCCGTCGCGCAACACGCCCCGCGATCCGGTGAAGGGAATTCCCAGCCGGGGCAGCAGAAGATTCCCGTTTTTGTCTAAGCCGGTCCAAGCGGGAGGCAAGGCTCCCCACTGATCGGAACCGGTTAGGACGTTAGCCGGCACCCAGATGGCCATGTCGTTTCCATTCACGCTGTAATCGGGCACCGGGGTTCCAGTCATGAATTGGGTAATACCGGACAGTTGGAAATTGTCAGTCACGTAGGACAACCACTTGGGCCCGCCAAAATGCTTGGTGAGATTCGGCAAGCTGTAGACGTAGTTGATGGCCAGGACGTGCGTCCGGTCCCAGCTGGCGGTACGGTAGTCGAGCGCGCGCGTGAACTGCGTGTACTGGAAGTCCTGGTCCGCATTGGCGGTAGTAAGAGTGTGCGACCAGGTGTAGGCCGCGCCATAGGTCAGGCTGTGGCTGAAGCGACGCTGCACCGAGACCTGCAGCGAGTTGTAGTTGGAGGTGCCGTCGAATTGGTAATACTGGATTTGGCCATACCCCTTGTACGGAACCAGGAAATTGGTGGGATACGCGTACTGTCCCGTGAAGTCCAGTCCTGCCGCCGCATATTCCGGAGGAAGATTGGGCTCCACCGCGGGCACCACGCCACCGGGGAAATTAGCTGGATTCTGCGCCGCCCTGGTGAAGGTTGTGCCGAAGGGAATGGCGTTCAGATCGCGCGCGGTAACCAGATGACGCCCTAGGGTACCCACGTAGGCCACATCCAGCGTGGTGTCAGCTCCCAGCTCGCGCTGCACTCCCAGGCTATAGCTGTACACCACCGGCACCTTTCCCGCCTGATCCGCGCCATAGATGCCGCTCAGAACGCCGGGTGCGGATTGCGGCAGGCTGGCCAGGTCCAGCATGTTGCCGTTGTTCACTGAGGGGGTGACAACGTTCAGGGGATTCTGGAACACGGTATTGAACACCAGGTTGCCCTGCTCGCGGTCGTGGGAAGTGCCAAAACCGCCGCGCACCACGGTCTTGTGGTCGTTGGTGAGGTCGTAAGCAAATCCCAGGCGCGGCTCCGGCATGATGCCGCGGCTCTTCCACCCTCCTTGGGGAAGCGTGCCGTTTGCGCTGTATCCAATGCCATCCAGCAGGTTACCGCTGCCGGGAATGATATTGCCATTGGTATCGATCTTCACCGCGGTGGCGGGATTGTATAACGCGGGGTTAAAGAGCGCGATTTGGTTCTTGGCGTCGAACTGCGGTGGGATCCAGGCAAAACGCATTCCATAGTCCAGGGTTAAACGCGGAGTGACCTTCCACGTGTCCTGGCCATAGAACTCGAGTTGGTTGTACCTGAAATAGCCAATGGGCCGCGCACTGCTTTGGTCGAAGGAGCGGAAGTATCCCAGCAGGGCGCTGGCGTAGGCCATGCCCGAATTGTTGTCGGTACAGCCGACGGGATCGCTGGAGGTGGCGCAGTTGTCGATTGTGTACTGCCCGTTGGAATTGCCCCAGGCAATCTGGTCTTTGCGGGAACGCTGGTAAAAGAGGCCGAATTTCAGGGTGTGGGTGTCCTTGACCCAGGTGACGTTATCGTTGAAATCAATGGTGGTATTGGCCTGATACCAGGGATTGGCTCCGAAATACGACCACGGGTAGGGAAGGTTGTTGCCGTTGAAACCCATGTCCGGAATCGAAGTCGAGGGGGGAACCGGATAAAGCATGGGCAGGTTGATACCATTCTTCCCCACCGATAGATTGCCATTGGTGCCGTTCCAACTGCTGCGGGTCACGCTGGGACCGAATGTGACTTCGTTCAGCAGGTTGGGGCGGATGGTGGTGACCAGGTCCAGCGCCAGATTCCAGCTGGGCGCTTTGTTAACGCAGCCCCCCGGAAGCTGCAACTGTCCCATGCAGTTCAGATTCCAGGTTTCCATGGGCGAAGTAGATTGCTCGGAGTTATTAACCCAGCGGCCAAAAAACCGGTTCTTCTCACTGATCTGATAGTCGAAACGCAAGATGTCTTCGCGGCGGGGATCGTTATAAGACAGTTGGGTGGCAAAGTTCGGGGCCGTTGGGCTGGCGGGGATCACGTTGGGGAGCGCGTAAAGCGACAGAAGTTTGGATACATTTTGAAAAATGTTGCGCTGGGCTGGGCTGAGTGTGCTGGGGTCGATGCGATTCCCCGGGAAAGGCTGGCCGGTGGCCGGATTGTAAATCGTAAATGGAGTTTGCGAAAAATCACCCTGCCGTTCCAGCGCGGTCGGAGTGCGGAACTCATCCAAGCCGCCGGTGGGGATCAATTGCCGGTAGTATTCCTGCCCCCAGAATAAAAACGCCTTATTTTTCTTGATCGGACCGCCAATCTGGTAACCAAAATAGTTGTAGCGGTACAGTGCGATCGGCACCGAGCCGGGCGACTGTGAGTTGGCCTTATCGGCAAACCAATTGTTGGCGTTCATGCCCTCGTTGCGATGGAAGAAGCGGGCGTTGCCGTGAAATTCGTTGCTTCCGCTCTTACTGACAACGGCCACCTGCCCGCCGCCCGCCTTGCCGAATTCGGCCTGATAGTTGGAGGTGAGGACCTTCATCTCAGCAATCGCGTCGGGATTGATGGTTACGTGGGTGGTGGCATTGTCCCCGGTGTCCACGTTGGAGGAGCCGTCGATAGTGTATTCGTGGGTGTTCGCGCGCGTACCGTTCACGTTAAAGGCGCCGATCCCGTAGGTAGTGGAAGCCGAGCCATCGAAGTCGCTGACCACGCCGGGAATCAACCTCATGTAATCAAGCACCATGCGGCCGTTGAGGGCCACATCGTTCAGTTGCTTACCGCTGATCAGGTCCGAACGCTCACCCGAATTTGACTGCAGTTGCAGTTGGCCCGCATCGGCAGTCACCGTCACCGATTGCGCAGTTGCGCCCACCTGCAGCACGAATTCGCCGGCGTTCAGGCGGTCCGCTGCAGTAAGGATGACGTTGGTCTTCTCCAGCGTCTTGAATCCCGGCGCTTCCACCGCGATCTTGTAGGTTCCCGGCAACAGGTTGGGAGCCACGAAATCGCCGTTTTCCCCGGTTGACACAACTCGTGTGAGCCCGGTGGCCGGGTTGCTGATGGTCACCGTGGCCTTGGCGATGAAGGCGCCGCTTGGGTCTTTGACCTCGCCAAATATCGCTCCCGAGGTCACCTGCGCCAACAGGGAAACGCCACACAGGCAGGCAATACAAGCCAGTAAAACCGCGAACAGAAAGTGGCTCTTTTTCACACCAGCAGAACGGGACACAACGCCTCCTTGCCGCCGCTTCAGGATTGCGAAGGGGGTACGGCGCCTGTGCGGCAGCCAAGCTTTAGCGAGCTAGAGAATTTATGACAAAGACGCTTAAAAGTCTGCCATGCAGAGAACCAGCGGGGAAATAATACTTTTGTATAGCTGGGGCTCAGATAAGCTACTGCAGCATGATGATGCCTCGCTGCAGGGCTGCGGTCACCGCCTCCGTCCGATCCTTGACATTGAGTTTGTCCAGGATATGGCTGACGTGCAACTTGACGGTTATCTCCGCGATGTTAAGTTCCGCCGCAATCTCCTTGTTGCCGTAGCCTTTGACGACCATACGGAGCACCTCAATTTCGCGCCCGGTCAGGGAGCGATGCGAGAGGCGCTCGGCCAACGCGGAAGCCGCGGTCGAATCCATGTAGCGGTGGCCGCCATGAACTTCACGTATGGCATGCAGCAGTTCTTCGCGCATGACGCTTTTCAGCACGTAGCCTCGCGCTCCCGCCTGCAAGGCGCGATAGATTTCCTCCTCCCCGGAATGGGTGGAGAGCATAAGGACCACAGCGTCAGGAAACTCGCTCAAAAGGGCGGCCGTCGTGTCGGCGCCGCTCAAGCCCGGCAAACGAGCATCCATGAGCACCAGGTTGGGGCGATGCTTGCGATAGGCTGCGAGGGCGGTCTCGCCATCGCTGGCCTCTGCCACCACCTCCATGTCCGCTTCGACATTGAGGGAAGCAGAGAGCCCCATGCGCACCATGAAGTGGTCGTCAACTACCAGAATACGAATCGATTTTGATGGCTTCGTCAATGGATGATTTCTGCTCGACCGCCATTTCCAAAAGCACGCGCGTTCCCCGTCCAGGCTCGCTGGCAATCTGCAGCTTCGAACCCATGGACTGCGCCCGCTCCCGCATGTCTAACAATCCGAAATGCCCGCTGGAGCCGGACAACGTGGGCGTAAATCCGCAGCCATCGTCGCCTATTTCGAAGCGGACCATGTTATGGGCAAAGCGCAAGTGCACGCTGATGCGGTTGGCCTTCCCGTGTTTCAGCGCATTGCAGATGGCTTCCTGGCCGATGCGCAGCAGATTC
>DATGIY010000068.1:0-3134 GCA_035295475.1 Terriglobales bacterium | reverse complement strand
CTGTTACTGCTTCATGCGATGAAGGCGTCTTATCGCCCCATGGCCCAGTTGGTCTGGCGGAGCGCGTCATTCTCATGGACGCCACAGTCATCATGCTGGCCGTCATCGTTCCCATCATCATCCTGGTGCTGGCTTTTGCATGGTGGTTTCGGGCCGGAAACAAAAAGGCGCAATATCTGCCTGATTGGGAATACTCCGGCCGCATCGAAATGATCGTCTGGGCGATTCCGGCGCTCATCATCATGTTCCTGGGCGGTATCGCGTGGATTGGCTCGCATGATCTCGACCCGCCCAATGCTATTGCCTCGGCTGGCGACGATGTTGAGGTTCAGGTTGTCTCCCTTGATTGGAAATGGCTGTTCATTTACCCCAAAGAAGGAGTCGCGAGCGTCAACCATCTCGTTGTTCCCGTCGGCAAGCCGGTTCATTTCCAGCTCACCTCGGCTACCGTTATGAACTCCTTCTTCGTGCCGCAGTTGGGCAGCCAGATGTACACCATGCCGGGCATGACGACCCGGTTGGTGCTTCAGGCAGATCAGGCGGGGAGCTACAAGGGAATATCCGCCCAATATAGCGGGGAAGGCTTCTCCGATATGCATTTCGACGTTGTCGCGGAGCCGGAAGGTCAATACCGGTCATGGCTCCAGCAGACAAAGGCGGCAGGGAATATGCTCGACAAGACGGCCTACGATGCGCTCGCTCATCCAAGCAGCGCCGTCCCTCCTACAACCTATCGAAGCGTGTCCGCGGGCTTATTTGAAACCGTGTCCGGCGGTTCGACGATGGCGGCGCATATGCATCAGGGGAATCAATGATACTGGGTAAGCTCACATGGGCGGCGATTCCTTTCGACCAGCCGATAGTCATGGGCACTGTCGCTGTGGTCGGTCTCGTCATTGCCTGCATTCTGAGCCTTGTCACCATCAAAGGCTGGTGGCCCTATCTTTGGCGCGAATGGATAACGAGCGTCGACCATAAGCGCATCGGCGTGATGTATTTTGGACTTGCCCTGGTGATGTTGGTGCGCGGTTTTGCGGATGCGATCATGATGCGTTCGCAGCTGGCTCTGGCTGCAGGCGGCGCTAAAGGGTTTCTGCCGCCGGAGCATTACGACCAGATATTCTCGGCGCACGGCACGATCATGATTTTCTTCGTCGCCATGCCGTTCGTCGTGGGGCTCATGAACTTTGCCGTGCCGTTGCAGCTTGGCGTGCGCGATGTGGCCTTTCCCGTGCTCAATAATGTCAGCTTCTGGCTTACCGCCTCCGGCGTTTTGCTCGTCAACCTGTCATTGTTCATCGGTGAGTTCGCGCGGACGGGCTGGCTTGCTTACCCTCCCTTAAGTGAGCTTGCCTATTCGCCGGGTGTTGGGGTTGATTACTATCTGTGGTCGCTGCAGATTGCCGGCATCGGGACGCTGCTAAGCGGCATCAACCTCACCACTACCATTCTCAAGCTGCGTGCTCCCGGCATGGGCTATATGCGAATGCCCATCTTCTGCTGGACGGCGCTTGCATCGAACCTCCTGATCGTCGCGGCCTTTCCGGTCTTGACCGCCACGTTAGGAATGTTGCTGGCAGACCGGTATCTGGGCTTCCATTTCTTCACCAGTGAGGCCGGCGGCAACGCGATGATGTATGTCAACCTCATCTGGATCTGGGGGCACCCGGAAGTCTATATCCTGATACTTCCCGCATTCGGTGTGTTTTCCGAGGTGGTGGCGACCTTCTCGGGTAAACCGCTGTTCGGCTATCGCTCCATGGTCATGGCCACCATGGCGATCTGCGTTCTTTCCTTCATGGTCTGGCTCCATCACTTCTTCACGATGGGAGCCGGCGCAAACGTCAACGGCTTCTTCGGCGTCATGACGATGGTCATTGCCGTACCGACAGGGGTGAAGGTCTTCAACTGGCTGTTTACGTTCTACGGTGGGCGAGTCCGTTTCACGGCGCCAATCTACTGGACACTGGGCTTCCTGGTGACTTTCATGATCGGCGGCATGACCGGCGTGCTAATGGCCATTCCGCCCGCCGATTTCGTGCTTCACAACAGCCTGTTCCTGATAGCGCATTTCCATAACACGGTAATAGGCGGTGTCGTCTTCGGCGTGTTCGCCGGATATACCTACTGGTTCCCCAAAGCCTTCGGATTCAAGCTGGACGAACGTCTCGGCAAGGTGATTTTCTGGTGCTGGTTTATCGGCTTCTATCTTGCCTTCATGCCGCTCTATGCGCTTGGCATTCTGGGGGCCACGCGTCGCATGCAGCATTACGCTGACCCCAGCTGGCAACCCTACATGCTGGTGGCCTTATCCGGCGCCGTTTTTATTCTTTTCGGCATCGGCCTGACCGTGATTCAGCTTATTGTCAGCATCCGGGCGCGCGAACAGAACCGCGATACGACAGGTGATCCTTGGAATGGCCGAACGCTGGAATGGTCGATACCGTCGCCACCGCCGCCATGGAACTTCGCCAACCTGCCTCAAATCGAAGGCACAGATGCTTTCTGGACGCTCAAGCAGAAGGGACTTGCTGCGAAACCGGCCGATAGCTCCTACACCGGAATCGAAATGCCCCGCAATAACCCGATAGGGTTCTTCATGGCCTTTTTTGCCGTAGTGACTGGTTTTGCCCTGATCTGGCATATCTGGTGGATGGCCGGGATCGGCTTTGCAGGCGCCATTCTGCTTGTTTTAGCTGAAGCATGGCGGAAAAAAGAAGAGGTCGAAATCTCGGCAAAAGAAGTTGCCCTCTACTACCGGCAGGTGAAGGAGCTTGCATGATGACCACGCCCCATCAGACTCTTGCCAATAACGAAATCATTCCACTGTCCCTTCGCGGGCCCGCACCGGTTGCCGTCCTCGTCGGATACGGTTTCTGGCTGTTCCTGCTTTCCGACATTCTGATCTTCGCAGCACTCTTTGCAACCTATTCCGTCCTCTCAGGAGAGACAGCGGGCGGCCCCAGTGGTGCGATGCTGTTTGACAAAAAGCATGTCTTTATAGAGACCGCCTGCCTGCTTACCTCCAGCTTTACCTGCGGCCTCGGCGCATTGGCCATCAGGCGCTTGGATACTATGTGGGCCTATGTGTGGATGGCTGCTACGTTCCTACTAGGGGCGCAATTCCTGAAAAT
>DATGIY010000067.1:0-3664 GCA_035295475.1 Terriglobales bacterium | reverse complement strand
GATGGCCATCGGGGGCTTACGCGCGGGTGTTGAGCCGTTCGTGGAGCAGTTGGCCGCGCCCACGGCGACCCCGGGCGGCGGGAGCGCTTCTGCCGCGGCAGGGGCAATGGCGGCGGGCCTGGCCCACATGGTTGCCGCCATGTCGCGCGGCAAGAAAAATTACCTGCAGTACGAGTCTGAACTCAGCGCTGCCATTGCGCGTCTGGCGCAGTTGCGCGAAGAGTTCAAAGCTGCCATTGATGCCGACGCCGAATCTTATGACGCCGTGGTCAAGGCATACAAGCACGCGAAAGACACACCGGATGGCGCCGTTACCAACGCGCTCAAGGGCGCCACCAATCTGCCGCTGGGTGTGGCTGAACGCGCAGGCGAAATTACCCGTATCGTCGAAAGGCTCCGCGGAGTCACCAATCCGCGCATGGCTTCCGACCTTACGGTGGCCGCCGCGCTGGCCCGCGCTGCGGTGGAAGGCGCGCTGGCCAACGTGGAAATCAACCTGGAATCGCTCAGCGACGAGGCTTTCGTTCGCGAGGTGCGGGAAAAAGCCGCCTCACTTCGGGGTTAAATGGAAGAGTTATTGGATTCCGACGAAGCGGGGAACTGGGGCGATGTGTGGAAACCCACGGCTTCAGCCGGGGGATAAAGCGCTCTCGTTAGCTCTGTCATCCCGAGCGAGCGCGAACCGATCCCGCTTGGCGGGAGAGGGAGCGCGAGTCGAGACCCTGCCCTGAGCCTGCCGAAGGGGACCTTGCGCCGCTTGCCGCGGGTGGGGCGGTTGATGCTTTTGGTGGCGCAGGCCTTCAGGCCTTCAGGCCTGCAGAAAGGGTTCCTTTAAGGGAGCGGGCTTTAGCCCCTGCGGTGCTCAGTCTGGCAGCGGCTAAAGCCGGCTGTTCTAATCGGCAGTGAATGCAGCGCTAAAGCGCTGCTCCACCCAAATTCACGGTACCTGGGAACAAAGACATGGGATCGCGACAAGAAGAATCCACGCCGTCTCTGAGGATTTACATGAAAATCCGTCTGCTTACCGCTCTCGCATTTGTGGTTGTTATTTTGGCTGCCTGTGCCGCCGCCCAGCAGTTCAGCCCTGCCGACCGCGCCGCCGCTGAAGCTGCCATGAAGCAGGTACGCCCGCAGGGCATTCGCGCCCGCATGCGCTTCCTCACAGATGATCTGCTGGAGGGAAGGGGCACGGGTACGCGCGGCTATGAGATTGCCGCCAGGTACGTGGCCTCAGAGATGGAAGCCATGGGGCTAGAGCCAGCAGGAATTAACGGCACCTGGTTTCAGCCGGTGAAATTCCGGGGCGCCAAGCTGGTCAGCGATCAGAGTTCTTTCACCCTGGTGCGCGATGGCAAGGAACAGGCGCTGAAGGAAGGGGTGGACTACGAAACTTCCGGAATGGTGACTTCCGCCGACGCAACAGTGGATGCACCTGTGGTGTTCGTCGGCTACGGAGTCACTGCTCCCGAGCGCCACTATGACGATTACGCCCAGGTAGACACCAAGGGCAAGATCATCGTCACTCTTTATGGAGCCCCGGCCAGTTTTCCTTCCACGGAGCGCGCCTATTACTCGAATGGCATCGTTAAAGCGGCTAATGCTGTGGCGCATGGCGCTGTTGGCATGGTTTCCATCATGTCCCCGGAAGATGCACGGCGCTACCCGTGGGCCTGGATTGTGCCTCAAATTCGCTCCGGATCTCTGCGCTGGCTGGACGAAAAGGGCAACCCGCACGACGTATTTCCTCAGCTTCGCGGAGGAGGTCTGCTGAGCCAGAGCGGTGCGGAAGCGCTGTTTGCGGGCGCTCCTGAGACCCTTGACGAGGTGTTCGCCGCCGCCAAAGCCGGCCAGCCGCAAGGATTCCCTCTGGCGGTCAGCGCAAAAATTCATACTGTAAGTCAGCAAGCAACGGTGGAAAGTCCGAATATTCTGGGGGTGCTTCGTGGCTCTGACCCGAAGCTGCGGAACCAGTACGTGGTTTACACGGCTCATGTGGATCATCTTGGCCGCTGTCAGCCCGTGGACGGCGATGACATTTGCCACGGCGCCTTCGACAATGCTTCTGGAGTCGCTGCTCTGCTGGAAGTGGCCCGCGCCTTTACGAGCCTGCCCCATCCTCCGCGTCGCTCAGTGCTCTTCGCGTTTGTAACCGGGGAAGAGAAGGGGCTGCTTGGTTCCGACTACTTCGCCAATAATCCCACTGTGCCGCGCGGCGATATCGTTGCCAATGTGAACATTGACAGCGCGCCTGGACTCCTGTACCCCCTGAAAGATGTGGTGCCCCTCGGAATTGAGCATTCTTCACTCAGCGCCGATGTGCAGCAGGCAGCCCGCTTGATGGGCTACCAGATCAGCCCTGATCCCATGCCAGAAGAGGTGTTCTTCATCCGCAGCGACCAGTATTCCTTCGTCCGCCAGGGCATTCCCGCGGTCGATGTGACCGATGGCCTGCAAAGCTCGGATCCCAGGCTTAACGGCGAAAAAATCATCAAGACCTGGATGACCACGCTCTACCACACGCCCAAAGACAACATGAATCAGCCCTTCTATTACGATTCCGCGGCCAAGTGCGCGCGGCTTAATTTCCTGATCGGCTATGACGTGGCCCAGCAGGCACAGCGCCCGGAATGGAATCGGGGAGATTTCTTCGCCCGGAAATTTGCCCACCAGCCGGGTTCCCGGGCGGGCAAATAATGCGATAGAAGTTGCTATCTTGCTGTGCGTCGGGCGCAGCAGGCATCGAAGCTGCTCCGGGCGCCGATTGCCCGCTGTGCTATTTCGTTTATTAGCAACAGGATGCTCGCGGTGTGCTCCAGCGGACAATCACTTCCGCCACTCTTGACGGGAGTAAAGTAAGTTACAATATTGCGAGCCACTCAGGGTTTTGACCAACAATGGAGCTGCTGCTCAATGTCCTCTGGCTGCTGCTGGCAAGCGGCGCCATCCTCGCCTGGCTTTGCCAGAAGAGGGGAAGTGTACCTGGCAGGGGCAGGCGGTGGCTTCAGGTAGTAGCTCTAGGTTGTGCATTAGCTGTGCTGTTTCCCGCGGTTTCGGCCACGGATGACCTGCATGCGGCGCAATTGGCGGTTGAGGCCTCCGACGTGGCCCGTAAGGTGCTACGCGGCATGAATACAGTCAGTTCCTCCGGCGCCATCGACTGGCTACACTTTCTTCCTGCGCTCTTGCTGGTGGCCATGGTGGTGGCTTTGCGGCGTAGATTCTTTGCTGCATTGCCCGAGCGTCGTGCCACGCTGCTGAGTGTCGAGTTTCTTTCCTCTTCCGAAGGGCGAGCTCCTCCCGCCTGTTCTCACGCCTAAGTCTTTTCTAAAAATTCAGTCACCGCAATGGACACGCGAAGCTCCCAAAGGGGTGCATCGTGTTGCCGCTTATGACCCAGCGGAGCGGGACAAGGCATTTGGTTAAGGAGGTAGATTCGTGAAAGCGAAAATTTTCAGCGCTTGCATGCTGGCCGGGCTGGTTTGCGGCATCGGCTGCTCGCGGGGAGAAGTGGCAGCTAAGGTGCCGCCGGTAAGAATAGAGGAAACCTCGGACGTAAATCTCTTGACTGTCGCTCACCCGCAGCAATTTCCGCTGGTGAGCGTGGTAACTCAGGCCACGCGCGATGAATTAAGCGTAAACGGTGGGGTTGCGCCCGATGTCAACC